>JBIKZO010000147.1:0-2763 GCA_044354675.1 Ilumatobacteraceae bacterium
ACGAATTGCAGCAAAAGCTCTCAAGGATTCTGCAGCAAAAACTAATCCACGGTCGGCGAGTCTTAACGAAGTCCGTGTCTTGATCGAAACTGCTATCAAAAAGGCGCGGTAATCATTCCGTTGATCTAGTGATTTTGCGAATACCAAGTCCTTTTTGTTTTTGCTGTGATAGAAATATTGCGTGAAAGAATCGTTTGATTACGTAATTGTTGGTGGTGGCTCCGCTGGTTGCGCATTAGCGAATCGTTTGAGTGCCGATCCAAACAATTCGGTTCTTGTTCTTGAGGCTGGCCGTCCCGACTATTGGTTCGACGTGTTTATTCATATGCCAGCAGCCCTGATGTTTCCGATCGGAAGCAAGTTTTACGACTGGATGTATTCGTCGCAACCTGAACCACACATGAACGGTCGCCGTGTGACGCACGGTCGCGGCAAGATTTTGGGTGGCTCGAGCAGCATCAATGGAATGATTTTTCAACGAGGCAATCCGCTTGATTTCGAGAGATGGGGCGCAGACGCAGGAATGTCATCGTGGGATTATGCACACTGCCTGCCGTACTTCAAGAGAATGGAAAACTGTTTAGCGGCCGACACGACAGATCAATTTCGCGGGAAAGATGGCCCACTTCGTCTCGAACGAGGGCAAGTAAAGAATCCATTGTTCGGTGCATTTTTTAGTGCAGTCAAACAAGCAGGACATCCAATTACGCAAGACGTAAATGGTTATCAACAGGAGGGCTTTGCGGCGTTTGATCGCAACGTTAAGCGTGGTCGTCGTTTCAGTGCAGCCCGCGCTTATCTGCATCCGGTGAAGCGTCGTCGCAATCTCACAGTGCAATGTCGTGCACTTGCAACAAAGCTCATCACTGAAGGAAAAACAGTTGTTGGTGTCGAGTATTCGCTGCCGTTTGGTCGCAACAAGTCGGTGCGAGCAAAGGAAGTGATCTTGTGCGGTGGGGCATTCAACTCACCACAGTTGTTGCAAGTGTCGGGCATCGGCAATGAGACCGATCTGCGCTCTGTTGGCATCACGCCGATTCATCATTTACCTGGCGTTGGTGAAAACTTGCAGGATCATCTCGAGGTCTATGTCCAGCAATCTTGCACGCAGCCAGTTTCGTTAAACCCAACGATGAAATTTTGGAAGCGACCATTTATTGGTTTTGCGTGGCTATTTCGAAAAGGTCCGGGTGCGTCTAACCATTTCGAAGCAGGTGGATTTATTCGCAGCAACGCCGAGGTCAAGTATCCAAACCTAATGTTTCATTTCTTGCCAATTGCAGTTCGCTATGATGGCACTGCGCCGGCTGGGGGACACGGTTATCAAGTGCACATCGGTCCGATGTATTCCAATTCTCGTGGCAGTGTCAAAGCGGTGTCTGCGGATGTGCGAGACAAACCCGCGTTGACGTTCAACTATCTTTCAACTATTGAAGACAAGCGAGAGTGGGTAGAGGCAATTTCTGCCGCTCGCAAGATTCTTGGTCAGCCAGCTTTCGATCCTTTCAACGGTGGCGAGATTTCGCCTGGACCCCAAGTTGCAACCGACGAGCAGGTTTTGGACTGGGTGCGAAAAGATGGCGAAACGGCGTATCACCCTTCGTGCACGTGCAAAATGGGCACAGACTCGATGTCGGTGGTTGATCCCGCATCAATGCGTGTGCATGGAATGGCGGGTTTGAGGGTGGTGGATGCCTCGGTGATGCCGTATGTGACGAATGGCAATATCTACGCGCCCGTCATTATGTTGGCTGAAAAAGCTGCCGATCTGATTTTGGGAAAGACACCCCTTGTTCCAGAGCCTGTTGAGTTCTACCGCCATGTCGGGGCCTAAGCCCTGCTAACCTGCTTTATCGGTGATATATCTGCCGAGCAGTAGCCATTTGATCGTTATACGAGGGGAAGAGAACTATGAGTGATTTCGACGACATCGATCTTGCAGGTCTGTCAGATGAAGACTTGATCAAGCAGATGCACGATGACCTCTATGACGGTCTCGGTGACGAAATCGTTGAAGGCACCACGATTTTGCTCGACCGCAAGTGGTCACCAGACAAGGTGTTGCAGCAAGCCCTCGTTGAAGGCATGCGCATCGTTGGAGTCGACTTCCGCGACGGAATTTTGTTTGTACCAGAAGTGTTGCTTGCAGCAAACGCAATGAAGGCTGGCATGCACATCTTGCGCCCGCTTCTTGCAGAAACTGGCGCAGAGTCGGTTGGCAAAGTAGTTGTTGGCACCGTAAAAGGCGACATTCACGACATCGGCAAGAACTTGGTAGCCATGATGCTTGAAGGCGCAGGCTTTGAAGTGATCGACCTCGGTATCAATACCGATGCAGACAAGTTCTTGGCAGCGCTCGAAGAGCACCAGCCAGACATCCTTGGCATGTCGGCATTGCTCACCACAACCATGCCGTACATGAAGGTTGTTGTTGACACCATGAAAGAAAAGGGTCTTCGTGACAAGTACATCATCTTGGTTGGCGGCGCTCCGCTCAACGAAGAGTTTGCAACTGCTGTTGGTGCCGATGCGTATTGCCGCGATGCAGCTGTTGCATCGCAGATGGCAAAAGAGTTGGTGACCGCAAAGCGTCAGCGCACAGCCGAGCCTCCTGGCCCTTCGGTCAACTAGTTACAAAAGGAATAAAGCTTTTATGTCGGACGACAATCGTCCGCTGATCATCGCCTGCGGGGCGCTCGTGTCGGAGCTTCGTGAAGTGCTGAACATCAACGGACTCAACGAGGCTGTTGAGGTTCGTTACTT
>JBIKZO010000070.1:0-8233 GCA_044354675.1 Ilumatobacteraceae bacterium
GAAGACGGGCATCCCACGCCTGGTTGGTGGGAGGGCATGATCGGCCCAGACCTTGCAATTGACACCAACAAATGGTTTGTGGTGTGCAGCAACGTGATCGGCGGATGTCAAGGTTCGACTGGTCCAGTATCGCCACATCCGGTTGATGGCAAACCATATGGCTCACGTTTTCCTGTGATCACGGTGCGCGACATGGTGCGTGCGCAGTTGCGCCTCACTGACATGCTCGGCATTGTGCAGTGGCACAGCATTGTTGGTGGATCAATGGGCGGCATGCAAGTGCTCGAATGGGCCGTGACATTTCCCGATCGTGTCAAAACAATTATTCCAATAGCGACGTGTACGCATTCGACTGCTCAACAGATCGCATGGGGTGCAATCGGTCGTCGCGCAATTCGTCTTGACCCGAAATGGAATAACGGTGAGTACTACGACGCCGCAATTGGTGAGGGCCCGTGGGAAGGTCTGTCGATCGCACGTATGGTTTCCCAAGTCACGTTTAGATCAGACAATGTGTTTAGTGATCGCTTCGGACGAGACCTCGCTGACATGGACGCCGACTACAACGGTTTGGGTTTGTGGGACAGGTTTGAAGTGGAGAGTTACCTTGACCACCACGGTGATCGATTGATTCGACGCTTTGATACCAACAGCTATTTGATCATCGGCAAGGCAATGGACTTGCACGATGTTGCGCGCGGTCGTGGTGGATTAGATAAGGCAATGAGCCGTATCAAGGCGAACACGCTCGTGCTGGGTATCTCATCCGACATTTTGTACCCCACATACCAACAAAAACAGATTCGCGATGTTTTGGTGGCGCAAGGCACCGCTGCCGAATATGTTGAAATCGATTCACCGCACGGACACGATGCATTTCTGATCAATCTTGATCAGGTTGGGCCGCCGGTCAAGAAATTTTTGGAAGGCAACTTCGCATAATCGCAGCGCTTGCGCTCGCTGAACTCATTCGCACAATTGCAGTTTGTTCATTGTTGCCTTGCTTGTGAACAGCAAAAGCCTGTTGATCGGGTGCAACGTCTCCGATCAGTGAAGCGTGTGGGATTCCAAGCAAGTTCCATGTTCCTCGAAATGGTTTTCCGCGGTGACCTTTTGCCGTGATTGCGATTGTCGAGAGTGCCGGAAGGATCAGTAAGCGCACTTCACTCCATGGGTGCTCAAGGCCGTCACCAGAAATGCGCATTTGACAAATGCAGCGCATGCCATCTGACGAAGTCCATTGGCGCTCACCCCGACGGGCCCACCACATTGCATATCCGAGTAGCCCGACAAACACGGCACTGCTTGCGACGTTGAGCAGCCCCCGAATCATGCTCTTTAGTATTGCTGGCTGGGGTAGGTTATTGAACATGTTTGGACTGACCACATTGATTGCCCTTGTTTGTGTGGTTGTAGGTATTGCACTCGCGCGCATGACTTGGTGGTTCTGGAATGAGGCCAGGCCAGAATCTCCAGCACTTGCACCGCTCGAAATCATGAGTGATGCCGCCTATGGCAAGGCCGATGAAGCCCAACGTGTTGCAATGCTCGACGCAGTGCGCATGGGTGCAGAGACGCCTGCCCTGCGTAAGCCGGTGAGTCGTCCCGAGCGAACAATTGGCGCTCCTGTTGACAAGGCTCCTGTTGACAACGCTCCACGACACGTCATTGATCCGTTGCTCAAGTAACGGGGAAGTAGTTTTGACACATGGCCGCTTTTGAACCCTCTGAAATGATCGCTCGATACAAAGAACGTGCCGACGCAGTAAAACGTCGTCCGCTGCCTCCGGTTGCAGGTGAAGAGCGACAGATGTTTTTGAAACAGGCACAATCCGACTTTCAGGACTTTGCAATGATCGGTGATTCTGAGGCGTCGTTGGAAGATGGCATTTTGGTGTTGCGCATCGACTTACGACCGCCAGACGCTCGCACGTGACCAATTCTGGTTTTGCCTCGTTGGTGAGGCGTGAGTTGCCTCTTTTCGCAGTCAGTATTTCAGTGCTGTCGTGGGGTGCTGGACCGTTAATCATTCGTGGCATTTCTGCATCGACACCAACCGTCACAATCACCAGACTCGCGCTTTCTATTCCCATCATGTCGGCTATCGCGTGGCGCACGGGGGGTCGACTCAACTGGTCGCTGTTACGCGCCACTGCATTGCCAGGAATATTTTTCTTTTCGTCAATGGCTCTGAGCTTCGAGTCGCTTCGACAGACATCAATCGCGAATCAGACTCTTATTGGAGCCTTATCGCCGGCTCTGATTCTGCTACTTGCCCCTAAGTTTTTAAACGAAACTGTGAAGAAATCTCAAGTTGTGCTCGCAGTCGTTGGTCTCGGGGGAATTTCGCTTGTGGTGCTCGGCGCTTCAAATGGAGGTGATGCAAGTCTCTATGGTGACTTGCTGGCACTCTGCGCTATGGCCATGTGGTCGACGTACATCGTGATCACCAAGTTGCGCCGAAATGCGGGAGTAAATAGCTGGGCGTATCTTGCAGGCAATTTTACATGGTCGGTTTTTTACTGCATACCGTGGGCGTTTGTCGTTGGTTTTGAACTTGGAGATTTTGACAGAAATGATTGGGTTTTGATGTGCATCATGGTAATTGCGCAAGGGATTACTGCTCACGGACTTCATGCTTGGTCGCTGAAACATATTGACGCAACTTTTGCTTCTCTCATGACTCTTGGTTGCCCAGTGATTTCTGCAACAGGTGCATATCTCATCTATCACGAACAACTTTCCACAATGCAGATTATTGGTGGTGCGGTTGTGCTCGGTGCCCTTGCCGGTGTGAGTGTTCTCGCCACGAATTCACAAAAACTCAAACGTGAACTTGCAGAAGTGATTATCTAGGTGTTGCAAAGAATCGCCAGTCAAGTTCGCAAGTTTCCGATTATTGCAGTGTTTGCAGCAGTGCTGGTATGGAGTGTTGGTCCGATCATCACTCTGAGTATCGGAGTTTCGATCAACTCAACAATCTTCTATCGCGTCATTTTTTGGCCGCCATTGTTATTTGCAATTGCAAAATTGCGCAAAGTGCCAATTACTAAACATGTGATGAAGATTACATTTTGGCCCGGCATTTTCTTTGGGCTCTCGACGATCAGCGGGTTTACCGCGATGAAAGTGACGTCGGTTGCCAACGCCACAATTATTGGCGATGTATCTACCGTGTTGGTGCTGTTTGCCGCTCCAAAGTTTTTGGGTGAGCGCATTCGCCTAATTCAAGTGGTGTTGGCGGCTGTGAGTTTTCTTGGAATTAGTGCAATTGTTTTTGGTGCAAACGGCTCGGGTGGTGCAACGCTTCGCGGAGATGTCTATGCACTCATCAACGCCATAATGTGGGCCGGCTATTTCGTGGCTTGTAAAAAGGTTCGCACAGATGGCGTCGGCGCTTGGGCGTTCATCTTCGGAGTCAGCGTTTCGCAAGTTCTGGTAGTCGCTCCATGGGCTATTGCAACTTCAACCGATCTGAGCAAGGTAACAGCCCGCGATATCGGGTTGATCGTATTGATGACATGTTTTACGGGCACTGTTGGACACACATTGATGGTGTGGGCTCAGAAATTTGTGCCCGCTTCCACCTCGTCAATGATTTCTCTGCTCATGCCTGTGCTCTCAATGATCGGCGCATGGCTGGTATTTGAGCAACGAATCAACCTTGTGCAGTTCATCGGTGGAGCAGTGGTGCTTGCGTCATTGGCTGGAGTAGTGCGATATGGCACCAAAGAATCAATAAATCGCGACGTGTTGACCACAGCAGACCCCCTGCTAAACTCATCTCTCTAGTGAAGTAAGGCAATTACCGGTTTTGCGGACGTGGCTCAGTGGTAGAGCATCACCTTGCCAAGGTGAGGGTCGCGAGTTCGAATCTCGTCGTCCGCTCGAATGATTTCTCAAGTAGTAGCTACTGCACGCACAGCATTTGATTCTGGCAAGACGCGCCCACTCGCTTGGCGCAAAGCCCAACTCGTGGCCATGATCAAGATGCTTCGAGACAACGCAGACGATTTTTCTGCGGCCCTCAAACAGGATCTTGGGCGAGGCCCGGAAGAGGCCTGGCTCTACGACATCGGTTTTTCGATCACCGAAATCGAGTTGATCATCAAGAATCTCAAGAAGTGGACAGAGCCTCGCAAGGTAAGTACTCCGCTGGTTTCTCTGCCTGGTAGTTCGCACCGTATTCCACAGCCATTGGGTGTGGTGTTGGTGATTGCTCCCTGGAACTATCCGATTCAGCTACTCATGATCCCTGTCGCTGGCGCAATTGCCGCCGGTAACGCAGTCGTCATGAAGCCATCTGAGGTGTCCTCGGCTACTTCAGCCTTACTTGGCAAACTTGTGCCGCAATATTTTGACAACGACGCTATTGCCATCGTTGAAGGTGCAGTGCCCGAGACAACTCAGTTGCTTGCCGAGAAATTTGATCACATCTTCTATACGGGCAACGGCACAGTAGGTCGTGTTGTCATGCGTGCTGCTGCCGAAAACCTCACACCTGTCACACTCGAGTTGGGTGGCAAGAGTCCAACCATCGTTGATAAATCAGCGAACATTGCAATTGCCGGTCGTCGAATTGCATGGGCCAAGTATGTAAACGCTGGTCAGACATGCGTTGCTCCCGACTATGTTCTTGCACACGCAGATATCGCCGACAAATTGGTTGACGAAATTCGTAAGTCAGTCAAAGATTTTTATGGTGCCGACCCACAGCAAAGTGGTGATTTCGCACGTATTTCATCACCACGCCACTTTTCACGTTTGAAAGCAATGTTGACGTCTGGAAAGGTTGCAATCGGTGGCGAAACCGATGAACAACAGCGTTACATCGCTCCGACGGTGTTGGTTGATGTGCAGGCGAGCGACTCGGTGATGCAAGAAGAAATCTTTGGACCAATTTTGCCAATGCTTACTGTTGACTCAATCGATGAGGCCATCAATTTCGTTAATGCTCGACCACACCCACTCGCGTTATACGTCTTTGCCGAAGATCAAAAAGTCAATGACAAAGTTGTTGCCAGCACCACCTCTGGTGGAGTGACGGTCAACGGAACGATTTTTCACATGACCGGCCCATTCTTGCCATTTGGCGGAGTAGGCGAGAGCGGCATGGGTGCGTATCACGGTCGGGCCGGAGTGGATACGTTTCAACATCTCAAGCCAGTGCTCAAGCGTTCGACACGTGTAGATGCGCCACTTGCATATCCGCCGTACACCAAGCGCAAGTTTGCAATTCTCAAAAAATTCATTTAATCAAACGAAAGAGATTTTCAAATGAAAATTGGTGTTCAACTCTGGCCACAAGCAACCTCAATTCCTGAACTGCGTAAGGCATGGAAGACAGCCGACGCGATGGGCGTTGACAGCATTTGGACATGGGACCACTTTTACCCGTTGTCCGGCGATCCAGAAGCTACACACTTCGAGTGTTATTCGTTGCTCGCAGCAATGGCTGCTGACACGTGTCATGCACAAATTGGCGCACTCGTTTCGTGCTTCACCTATCGCAATCCACAACTGCTTGCCGACATGGCGCGCACTATTGACCACATCAGTAATGGTCGTTTTGTTTTGGGTCTTGGCTCTGGTTGGTTCGAACGCGATTACACCGAGTACGGCTATCACTTCGGTACGGCCATCGAACGACTCAAGTTGCTTGAGGCTGGTTTGCCGGTCATCAAGTCACGTTTGGCAAAACTCAACCCGCAGCCCGTCAACGGCTCTATTCCAATCATGATTGGCGGTGGCGGAGAGAAATTTACGTTGCGCCTTGTTGCAGAGCATGCCAATCAGTACAACTACTTTGGCCCTCCAGAGAGCTACGGCAACAAGATCAAGATTTTGGATGAATGGTGCGCAAAAGTTGGTCGTAACCCTCGCGAGATCGAGCGCACGGTTGCTATCTATCCAAAAGAAGTGACACCAGAAATTTTTGCTCAATACAAAGAGGTCGGTGCAGAGCACATTATTTTGACGTGCTCAGACCCTTTTGACTTCAGTGATGTCGAAAAATTGCTCAGCTGGAGCAAGTAACTACTTCGAATAGTGGCCGATGGCCTGAACAATTACATCAAAGGCTTCTTCGGCCTGCACATCCCAAACCACTTCACAGTTTGGGTTGAGGCGTTCAATGAGGCCACGCTGATCAATCATCGTCATTCCACGCGTGTGTTCGCCATTGAGTTCGATCACCACGTGTTGAGGCTTGGTGGTGAATAGTTGTGGATGTGTAAGAGCAAGCACTGCGCACGGATCGTGTACTGCACCACCTTGCATATTGTCGTGACGGCTTACGTAGACATCAGAGAAAAAGACAAACAAGTCGGCGAGCACCGAAGCGAGATGGCCGGGTAGTGCACGCACTTTTTCAATGCGCTTAGGAGTCGCTTGAAGCTTGTGGGTCACATCGAGACCACTCATGATCAATTTGCCGCCGTACTCAAACACCATTGCTGCTGCTTCGGGATCTGCCCAAATGTTGAACTCGGCAGCCGCACTTCGATTACCGAATGAACCACCACCCATTAGCGAGATGCCAGCAATGCGGTGCGCAATGTCGGGTGCGCTACGAAGCGCAAGAGCAATATTGGTTAATGGTCCTGTAGGCACCAGCCACACGCCTTCGGTTGTGCGGCAAGTGTCGATGATGAAACCCACTGCGTCCTCTGAATCTGCTGGGCCGGACGGCTCTGGCAAGTCTGCGCCATCAAGACCACTCTTGCCGTGCACGTACGAAGCGTCCCGGGGCGGCGCAACCAGAGGTCGGTGCGCACCTTGATGCAGTGGTGCGGAGGAACCAATCATGTCGAGAACGATTCGAGCATTGCGAGTTGTTGCCGAAATCGGTGCGTTGCCAGCAACTGTCGTTACTCCGAGCACATTGGCATGTCGAGCAGCCACTACGAGCGCCATTGCATCGTCGTGGCCTGGGTCGCAGTCGATGATCATTGGGATTGGGCTACTTAAAGATGTCATCCGCAAGACTCTAGTTGTTTGCTCGCGTTCTTCTGTTTGGGCTCAGTGATGTGCCACAGTAGAGAGGTGAGTACGGCCCCCAAAGATTTTGCATTTGACATCGTGGTTGTGGGCAGCGCCAATCTCGATCTGGTTGCAACACTCGATCATTTGCCAAAACCAGGTGAGACCATCGTTGCGCTTGGTTATGCCGAGCATGCTGGTGGCAAGGGTGTCAATCAGGCGGTTGCTTGCGCTCGCATGGGTGCACGTACGGCATTTGTTGGCTGTGTGGGCAACGACGATGCAGGTGTGTTTTTGCGCGGCGTGCTCGAAAACGAAGGAATCGATACGACGATGTTGCGCGTCGTTGACATGCCGACAGGTCGTGCATTTATCAACGTTGATAGTCGTGGTGAGAACGAAATAGTCGTGGTGTCGGGTGCCAACACGCAGGTTGGCGTTGCGCAAAATCCACTAGTTCTTCCAACATCGCACGTATTGCTGATGCAACTCGAAATTCCGCTCACCACAGTACGCAACGCATTGCAGCTTGCGCGCCGCAACGGTGCTCTCACCGTGCTTAATCCTGCGCCTTTCAAGGCTCTTGATGCAGGAGTGCTATCGCTTGTAGATGTAATTGTGCCGAACGAAACTGAGTCTGCTGCTTGCGGTGGCACACAGGCGTTACTCGACGCTGGAGTGAAGACGGTGCTCACAACACTCGGCGAACGAGGTGCAATCATCAACACTCATACATCGGCCACGAGCATTGCGCCCCACAAAGTTGTTGCTGTCGACACGGTTGGCGCTGGAGACGCATTTATTGGTGCATTGAGTGCCGAACTTGCACGAGGAGCAACTATCAGCGATGCCGCTGCAGTCGGTGCAGTTGCCGGCGCACTCTCAACGACGGTTCATGGTGCTGTGCCTTCGCTACCTACTCAAACTTCCGTGCGCAGCGCGATGAACAAATAATGAGCGACATCTCCAAGCCCCAGTTAATGCACTTTTATGATGAGGAAAGTGCCGAGCTGGCGATCGCGATTGTCAAATATGCAATGGAGCGCGTCAAGATGGATCCGCCCCCGCTCGACAAGCCCTACACGCTGAGCGAATTGCAACAGATTGTTGGGCAAACAATCAAGCCAGAAGGTCGTAATGGGCTCGATGTGTTGCGTGAGTTTGTCGACGAACTTGCTCCCTCGTGCATCAGTGTGGATCACCCGTTGTTCTTGTCGTTTGTGCCTGGTGCTCCTACCGAGAGTTCGGTGTT
>JBIKZO010000071.1:0-8141 GCA_044354675.1 Ilumatobacteraceae bacterium
AGCCAACCACCGCCCTCGACGTCACTGTGCAGGCACAAGTACTCGAGTTGTTGGCAGACTTGCGCAGAGACATGGGCATGGCAATGGTTATCGTCACTCATGACCTCGGCGTTGTGGCCGGTTACACAGACAGAATCGCAGTGATGTACGGTGGCGAAATTGTTGAGTTAGCAACGACCACCGACTTGTTTGCCAACACCAAGATGCCGTACACCGAAGCTCTCATGAACGCAATTCCACGCATCGACCGTAAGCGTGGCTCAAGCCTCGCCGCTATCGAAGGCATGCCACCAGATCCGACGACCAATCACACCGGTTGCGCATTTGCGGCTCGTTGCCCCTACGCACAACAAAAATGCCACGATCAACACCCAGAGTTAGTTGATGCTGGCAATGGCCACTTGTATCGCTGCTTTTTCCCAATCGGAGGCAAGTAAATATGGCTGGCACCGGAAAAGCCCACCTGCGCGATTCTCCCGCACCGATCTTGCGCATTGAGGACCTCGTTATCGAATATCGCACAAAGGGTGAACTGCCCGTGCAAGCCGTGTCTGGTGTGAGTCTCGAAGTGCATAGTGGAGAGACTCTTGCAATCATTGGTGAGTCCGGCTGTGGCAAGTCGACTCTAGGAAAAGGAATCTTGCAACTCATCGAAACCAAGTCTGGCTCGGTGGTATTCGATGGTGTCGACATCACCAAGCTTTCAAAAGAAGAGATGCGCCAAACGCGTCCGAACATCCAAATGATTTTCCAGGACTCAATTAGCGCGCTTGACCCACACATGACCGTGTCATCAATTGTCGAGCAACCACTCAAGGTCTGGAATCGCGGAAACGACGAAGAGCGCAAAACCAAAGTCAATGATCTATTGCGTTCGGTTGGCCTTGACCCCGAAGTTGTAGGTGATCGCAAGCCAAGCGAATTCTCTGGCGGTCAATGCCAACGTATTTCAATTGCTAGAGCACTTACACTCGCACCCAAGGTGCTTATCTGCGATGAGCCAGTGTCATCGCTTGACGTCAGCATTCAGGCCCAGATTCTCAACATCTTGCAAGAGATGAAGAACCGTTACGGCCTCTCACTCGTGTTTATCTCACACGACTTGTCAGTAGTGCGTGCCATTAGTACCCGCATTGTTGTGATGTACCTGGGCAAGATCTGCGAAATCGCCGACCCAGACACGCTGTGCGACACCCCACGACATCACTACACACATGCACTCGTCTCCTCGGTACCAGTTCCTGACCCAACGATTAAGAACCGCAGGGCCATCTTGCAAGGCGAGCCACCATCGCCCACTAACCCACCGTCTGGTTGTCGCTTTCGCACTCGTTGCCCGGCCGCAACCGAACTGTGCGCAGCAGAAGAGCCTCAGTTGCGTGAATCAAGCCCTGGCAACTATGTAGCGTGCCATCACCCCCGCGACTGACGCCGCGCAGCCGAGGCAACGCATTCGTGCAGCGCAACCGCGCAACACCCCACCTGTAATCTGCAGTAATGAACAACATTCTGTATTTGGTTCTTGGATTAGTTATTGGTGCTGCAGCCATCTTTCTCTCTCACAGACAAACTGATCTCCGTCGCACTTCAACCTCCGGCGATGGCCGAGACATTGAGGCAACTGTCGCACAAGCCGTCGAGTCCGCTCTTGCCGACGCACTCGAGACGCTTGACCAGCGCTCCCAACGCGACCGCCAAGACTCGATCAACCTTGCCTCCGACCGCGTCGCCCAAGCCAGTGGCGAACAATTGGGTCGACGCGCCGAACAAATTGATGCGTCGCTCAAGACAGTACAGGACAACATTGGTGCTCGTATGCAACAAATGGATGATGAGATCAAACGCCTGCGCGAAATGAACGTCGAACGCTTTGGAAATGTCAATGAAGCGGTGACAGCACTCGCCCAACAAACATCCAACCTCAACAATGTGCTGTCCAGTTCTCAAGCCCGTGGTCAATGGGGCGAGCGTATGGCCGAAGACTTGCTCAAGGCCGCCGGCCTCATCGAAGGAATTAACTACGAAAAGCAAGACACCATTGCAGGCGGTGGACGCCCCGACTACACATTCCTCATGCCGCCCAACCGAGTGCTCTATATGGACGTCAAGTTTCCTATGGACTCGTATACAAAATGCATGACCACCACCGATACGGCTCTACGTGAAGTTGCAAAACGCGAGTTCATCACTGCAGCACGTGCCCGAGTCACTGAATTGCAAAAACGAGACTATGCGGTGTCGACCACCCAGCACTCTCTTGATTATGTATTGCTATTTGTGCCCAACGAAAGCATCACTGGCTTCATCCATGAAGCAGACCCCACGCTCATCGATTGGGCCCTCGAGCGCAAGGTCGTACTGTGCTCACCTCTCACTTTGTATGCATTTCTCGTTGTGGTACGTCAAGCAACCGAGAGTTTTCAGACCGAGGAGACCGCTGCTCAAATTATGCAAATGATGAGCAAGTTTCGCAAGCAGTGGGAAAATTATGTCAAGTCGCTCGAGAAAGTCAAGAAGAGTTTTGACAATATGCAAGAAGAACTCGATGACCTCACCGTAGGCAAGCGCTTCAAAGGTCTTAATCGCGAGACTAAAAAGATTGATGATCTGCGCAAACAACAGAACATCGCCGAGTTACCTGCAGGAGATGAATTTCCTACCGCAGATGACGATTTCGACGAATAAGCAATTACCTAGCCAACACGATTGACTCGAAACCACCGAGCACATCGCTCACGTCGACGAATCCAGCACGCCTCAACACACTTGCTGCGATCGATGATCGATACCCGCCTGCGCAATACACAACGGTTGGCAAATTGGGGTTCAATTCACCAATGCGATTGGGTAATTGCACAACAGGTACGTTCTGAGCACCATCAACAGAGCCCAACTTAAACTCACCTTCATTGCGCACGTCCACAACCTGCAGGCCCTCAACCGACTCGTTGCGCTGCACAAAGTCTTTGGCTGTCAAACGCGAACCCTGTTGCACTGACAGCGGAGATTTTTCGAGATCCGCTACATCACACCACCCCACTACTCGGTCATAACCGATACGGCCGAGGCGAACTTTTGCCTCCAGCTCCCGACCACCTTCAGTGACGATCACAATGTCGTCGTGCGGCGTTACGACTGCACCTGCATACTCTGCATAGCGTCCAGCAAAACCCACATTGATAGAACCCACAATGTGGCCGGTGGCAAACAACTGTGGATCCCGCGTGTCAATGATGACCGTACCTGTTGAGGAAAGTTTGACAACTTCGTCAACACTCAATCGGGTTGGCAAGACATGTTCGTCCAGCACGGCACGATCTTGACTATTCAGTTGTGCGTCATAAATGAAATAGCCGGGCGCTGGCGGTTGCCCTTCTGTCACCACATCAATAAAGTCGTCAATATTTGTAAATTGCAGCGCATAGTTCGTGCGTCGTTGCTCACCTATTGTCGACATCGTTTCGGTTGATAAGTTTTTGCCACAAGCAGAACCTGCGCCATGTGCGGGATATACCCGTGTACTGTCAGGAAGCGTCAACAGCTTGTCGCGCAGTGATGCGAACAGCAGATGTCCCAATTCGTTGGATGTCTTGCCAACGGATACCAGCAGGTCTGGCCTGCCCACATCCCCAATAAAGAGCGTGTCGCCAGTGAGCACGCCATAAGGAATTGCATCACTTGAGTGCTCATAAACGACAATTGAAATCGACTCTGGAGTATGACCTGGAGTGTGCCGTATCTCGAGGGTTACATCGCCGAGGCTATAGCGCTCGCCATCAGCGAAGAGTTTGGCGTCAAACTTTGGGTTTGCGATTGAACCGTAGCCAATCTTCGCCCCGGTCGCTTTCGTCATCTCGAGGTGACCGGAGAGGAAGTCGGCATGAAAGTGTGTTTCAAGAACAAGCTCAATGGTCAGTCCATGTTCGCGGGCCGAGTCGACATATTGCTGCACGTCTCGGCGTGGATCAATCACGACTGCTCGTCCTGTTTTTTCGTCGCCCACCAAGTACGACGCATGAGACAAACACTCCAAATAGAACTGTTCGAAGATCATGTATACAGACTACACATACCCACAGGGGTATGACTAGACTGACACTATGAACCTAGACACAGATACACAAGATGCCCTCTTGCGTCGCCTTGCGCGCGTGGAAGGCCAAGTGCGCGCCGTACAGAAGATGATCACTGATGGACGTGAATGCCGAGAAGTGATCGCCCAAGTGTCGGCTGCATCTACAGCACTCGATCAAGTTGGGTTCAAGATTTTGTCGGTGGGCATGCAACGATGTCTTGCCGACCCGAAAAAGGCCGGCAAAGAAGGTTTCACGCTTGAAGAAGTTGAAAAACTCTTTTTGAAACTTGCCTAGAGCAATTTCAGTAACTCACTACGGAGTTGACGACGTAATCTTCAATCAATTTGCGACCACCGAGCGCAGGCAACTCAATCAGAAACACCAACCCTGCAACTTTTGCGCCAAGACTTTCTACCAAACGAATAGTCGCTGCAGCAGTGCCACCAGTAGCCAACACATCATCCACAATGACTACAGAGTCGCCCTCGCCTACCGCATCGGCATGAATCTCGAGCGTGTCGGTGCCGTACTCAAGCGTGTACGACTCACTCACAACAGTCCAAGGCAACTTGCCGGGTTTGCGCACTGGCACAAAACCTGCCCCTAAGCGCACTGCCACTGGCGCAGCAAAGATGAAACCACGGGCTTCAACCCCAATCACCTTGTGTGGATTCTTATCCCCACACAGCGACACAAGCGCTCCAACAGCCAGATCAAAGCCAATTGGGTCGGCAAGCAATGGAGTGATGTCACGAAACATGATGCCGGGCGATGGCACGTCTGGAATGGTGCGAATCAGACTCTTGATTTTGTCAATTGTCATCGCAGAGAATCTTTATGTTGGAATCGATTAGACGCGTGTACGGGACTTGGTAAAGCGCATTGCACCGTCTTCAATTGGAGATTTGCGAAACATCTTTTTATCACGCTTGAAATTTTGTGGGTTGATCCACGGTTCACGGTCGCCCTGGCGTGGAAACTTGTGCATTGACCTCTCCATGTAGCCCGAAGTGAAACTGTCGATCCACGGGCGTTCTGGCATGTCCTTGTCGCTCTCGCGCAATTCTGGGGTACAAATCTCGGTGCCCGTCTCTTTCATGTGGTTCAGCAAGCGACACACATAGGTGCAGATCAAGTCGGCGCGCAACGTCCACGACGCGTTGATATACCCAAAGACCGAGCCCATGTTGGGCACTCCCGAGTATCCGAAGCCCTTATATGACCACGTCTTGGCAAAGTCAACAGGTTTGCCATCTACAACAAAGTCCATCTCGCCGAGTGTGACCAGATTGAGTCCGGTTGCTGTCACGATGATGTCGGCTTCAAGGGTCTCACCCGATGCAAGCGTGATGCCAGTCTCGGTGAAATGCGCGATGGTGTCGGTGACCATCGTGGCTTTCCCAGATCTAATTGATGCAAACAAATCACCGTTCGGCACCAAGCACAAGCGCTGATCCCACGGGTTGTACTTGGGTGTGAAGTGTTTGTCGACGTCGTAGTCGGGTCCTAGCTCGGCGCGTACGCCACCCAACAACAGCGCCTTAATCTCGAGTGGCTTCACACGCGTGCGCTTGTACACAATCTGTTGCATCGTGGTGTTCTTGAGTCGGGTGATGCTGTAGGCCATCTTGGCTGGCAGAAATTTGCGCAGCCGATTGGCCACTGGGTCAGAGTCTGGTCTTGACACGACATACGTTGGTGAGCGCTGCAGCAACGTGATGTGTGCGGCTGTCTGTGCCATGGCCGGCACCAACGTCATTGCTGTTGCACCCGAACCAATCACGATGATGCGCTTGCCTGCGTAGTCCATATTTTCAGGCCACTTTTGCGGATGCACAATCTGGCCCTTGAAACGATCGATACCCACAAACTCTGGCGTGTAGCCACCCTTGTAGCTGTAGTAGCCAGAGCACATGAACAAATAGCTACATGTCATTTGCACGGTTTCGTTCGTGTCTTTGCGTGTTGCAGTCACGGTCCAACGCGCGTCATCGGTCGACCACTCGGCTTTCGTTACCAAGTGTTTAAACCTGATGTGCTTCTCTATTCCAAACTCTGTCGTTGTCTCGCGAACGTACTGCAAAATCGAAGGACCATCGGCTATCGATTTGGCTGCAGTCCATGGTTTAAAGCTGTAGCCAAGCGTGTGCATGTCGCTATCGGAGCGAATGCCCGGGTAGCGAAACAAGTCCCACGTGCCACCCAAACTCTCACGGCCCTCAAGTATCACGTAACTGCGGTCTGGGCTCATCGTTTGCAAGTGATAAGCGGCGCTCACCCCAGTGAGGCCAGCACCAACAACGACGACGTCAACATCTTCTATAGGCATTGACATAACCCTAATCTCTCCAGTATTTCAACGGCGAGGCGAGTAGTTGCCACTTTTCATCAGCAATTTGAGACGATAAACTGAGAGTTCCTTCGCGGGTGTAGCTCAATGGCTAGAGTCCGAGTTTTCCAAACTCGTTATGCGGGTTCGATCCCCGTCACCCGCTCTCAGTGGTAATACCCGGCGGTTGATTCACGCAATTGCGACGTTCAACGCAGCGACGATCAATAGCTGAGATGCGTCATAATATATCTATGCCTGCAGATGAGGATCTCGTCACTTCGCGTGGGCTCGTGGTCCCTTTTGCCTCACTCAATTGGACATTCGCCCGCTCGACTGGTGCGGGCGGTCAGCACATCAACAAAACCTCCTCAAAATCCACCCTGACCGTCACGACGTCCGAGGTAACTGGCCCCGACTTGGCAGTCGAGCGCGTGCGATCACTCCTTCCCGCCGAGATCCGTATCACCAGCCAAAAAAGCCGTAGCCAATGGCGCAATAGACAACTCTGTATGAGCCAATTGCGCGAAATGCTCGATACCGCTGCAATGCCTCCGGCACCGCCGCGCAGAAAATCACGCCCTACGCGTGGATCTGTTGAGCGACGTCTCGACAGCAAACGTCGAGAGAGTCAGAAAAAGGAATCACGACGCACTGACAATTGGTGACTAGTACCAAATTTCGGCTGTAATACGACTGTAATCTTATAAAACCCATACCAAATATGGCTCAAAGTGAGTATCCACCACTTGCACAAACATGCTTCTTACCGTTGAATATGTAGACATCCCGTCTACAGAACTGGGGAAATACATAACATGACAGCTGGATTCTGGACAAGCTTCGGAGAACTCGTTCTCCTAGCAATTTTGCTCGGCGCCGTAACAACCGTTGTTGATTCGGTACTTGGCACAGTCGGAGTAAGCGCAATGATCAAGAAGCTTCCAATCATCGGCTCCAACTGGGGCTTGATCGTGGCTATCGCAATGATGGCTGTAATTGATCAGGATGTTGTAAGCGGTTGGGGAATTGCATTGACCGATGACTGGATGATTTGGGTCGCTAACGGCGCAGTCATCTACGGAATGATTCCTGTAAAGGATGCCGTTGTATCAATGATTGGTAAGGGTTTCCGCGCTTAATAGCGTTCAAAACTCTAAGTAGTCGAAAAGCCGTCGGCGCAAGCCGGCGGCTTTTCTATTTACACCGTTAATGAGGTTCATGAACCCTGCCAACTAGCGTGATCAACATGGCACTTGACCCAAACCTCGTTGCGACGTACAAACGAGATGGTGTGGTCGTATTGCGCAATCTCGTCTCAACTGACGCACTTGAATTGCTGCGACAAGGTGTCCTAGACAATATGAAGTCTCCTGGCCCGTGGGCCAACGAATACACGCCAACAGGTGCGACTGGTCGCTTCTTTGATGACTACGTCAACTGGCAGCGAATTTCAGAGTTTGAACAAGTGGGAAACAAGGGTTCAGTTCCACAAGCAGCACTCGACCTCATGGCCACTAAGACTGCGCGCCTGTTCCATGAGCATGTGCTCGTCAAAGAAGCCCAGACGCGCGAGGTGACCCCGTGGCACCATGACGACCCCTACTACGGGGTTGATGGTATGGACAATGTCAGCATCTGGATTCCGCTCGACCCAATCCCCCAATCAGTTGCATTGCGATTTATCGTCGGTAGCCACCTGTGGAACAAGCGATTTATTCCCCGCCGATTTGCCG
>JBIKZO010000148.1:0-2656 GCA_044354675.1 Ilumatobacteraceae bacterium
ATGTTCAACGACTCTAGTCTGAATACCGTGTCTCTTACCAAGTCGAACAACATTGCTGCCGATTTGGTGTGCGATGTTCTTGTCGTCGGAGCAGGGCCAAGCGGTATTGCAGCGGCGCTCACATTACATGCCAACAATTTCGACGTAATTGTTATTGATAAGGCTTTTTTTCCTCGCGACAAATGCTGCGGTGACGGTTTAACCACTGGCGCGCTTCGCATTTTGGATGAAATCGGTTTTGACCCCAAAACAGTGCCCAATTGGACAGTGTGCAACGACGTATGGCTGCGCTCACCAAGCGGCAGCGAGATGCAGTTTTCACTTCCCACTCGCGGTCAGTTTGCAGCAATCGCACCACGAATTGAACTTGACAATGCCCTGGTGCAGTTGGCTCGATCAAAAAACATTCGTGTGCTCGAGGGCCACGAATTTGTTTCTGTTCGCGAACAGACATCAGATCACATCACGATCGATATCAGCAGCAATAACAATAAAAGTGAAACTGTCCAATCAAAGTTTGTGATCGCATCGGATGGTATGTGGTCGCCAGTGCGCAAATCGCTTGGCATGTCAACACCGGGATACCTTGGCGAGTGGCACGCATTTCGTCAATATGCCAACAACGTCACAGGTTCTGCAAAAGACCGCTTGCACGTGTGGTTCGAAAAAGATTTATTGCCCGGCTACGCGTGGTCGTTTCCGCTGCAAGATGGCCGTGTCAACATCGGTTTCGGAATCTTGCGTGGTGGCAAGTACTCGGTGCAACAAATGAAAGACCTCTGGCCAAACTTGCTCGCTCGCAAACATATTGCTGGCGCACTTGGCTCAGGCGTCGTCATGGAAGACCGACACACTGCATGGCCTATTCCCGCACGCGTCACATCTGCCCCGCTCTCCAGTGGCCGCGTGCTGTTTATTGGTGATGCCGCATGTGTCACCGACACACTCACCGGTGAAGGAATCGGCCAGGCACTGCTCTCTGGACAACTGAGTGCGCGAGCAATTCTCGCAGGCATCAACCGCGAAGCTTCGGTCACTCGAAATAAGTACGAGCAACTTGTCAAGCAGAACTTCTTTGCAGATCACCGCATGTCTATGGCTCTTGGAACAATTTTAAAATCGTCTCTCGGCGCCCGAGCAGCACTACGTGTAGCCAACCTGACTCCATGGACGAGGCGCAATTTTGTGCGCTGGATGTTTGAAGACGAGCCCCGAGCAGCAATTTTTACTCCGTCTCGATGGCATCGCAATTTCTTAGGTCGTGACGGCGCCTACGTAACTTACGATCAAACCAAGTAAGTTGGAACGCATGCGTACGCGACTGACCGAACTTCTCGACATTGAATTCCCCGTCATGCTTGCAGGCATGGGTGGTGTGAGTTACCACCACCTCGTTGCAGCAGTTTCGGAGGCTGGCGGTCTTGGAACATTGGGTGCATCGACCATGCAAGATGGCGAATTGGCTCGTGAGATTGAAGGCGTCAAAAGCCTGACCCAAAAACCATTTGGTGTCGATTTGCTGACCGCACTTCCACACACACTCGAGCGCGACGTTGACCTGATAATCAAGAGTGGTGCACGGGTTTTCGTTGCGGGCCTAGGAGTGCCACGCGACATCATCGAGCGACTGCACAGCCACGGCGTAATTGTTGGATCAATGTGCGGAAAAGTTCGACACGCGGTTGCTGCTGTTGAAAGTGGTTGCGACTTTGTTGTTGCTCAGGGCACCGAAGGGGGTGGCCACACTGGCACCGTTGCCACCATGGCACTCGTTCCACAAGTTGTAGATGCCGTTGGCAAAAAAGTAGTGGTAGTTGCTGCAGGTGGTTTATACGACGGTCGCGGCCTCGCTGCATCATTAGCGCTTGGTGCCGACGGCGTGTGGATAGGCACTCGCTTTATCGCAACACCAGAAGCTCGTGCGGTTGACGGCTACAAAGAAAAACTGATTGCCACGGGCGAAGACGGCACCGTCATCACGCGCAGTTACACAGGCAAGACATGTCGCGTCGTGCGTAATGAGTGGACAAACGATTTTGAAAAGCACCCAGAGACGCTCTTGCCATTTCCGCAACAAGCGATCGCTTCAATGCAGGCCGGCGTGAATCACCTTGGCTATCCAGTTGGCACAAAAGTCGATGTCGAGCGCGAGTTCATGCCAGCCGGGCAAGGCGTTGGCGCAATTAATGAACTTGTTTCTGCAGGAGACTTGGTGCGCAGCATGGTGGCGGAGGCCGAGCAAACGCTCGACCGCATTCAAGCACTGCGCAAGTAAACATCTTCTCATGGGAGTACTTCGCTCTAACGCCGATGTGCGCAATTTATTCCTTGCACAAAATGTTTCGGTTATGGGCGACTATTTCACGTATGTGGCCCTTGTTGGATTAATCAAAGAAGCCACCGACTCCACATTCCTGGTATCGCTGGTGTACGCCGCATACGTATTGCCGTCGTTTTTTTTCTCACCTATCGCTGGTCCAATTGTTGACAAGTTTGATCGCCGCAGAATCATTGTGTTTGTCTCTGCATTACAAGCCATTTGCGGTATTGGATTCTTACTCTCGAATGCAGATCGCATTTGGTTGGCTCTTCTGACGCAAATAGTGATCTCGTCACTGGCTGTCATCACGCTTCCTGCATTTGGTTCGGCACTACC
>JBIKZO010000012.1:0-26998 GCA_044354675.1 Ilumatobacteraceae bacterium
TCCGAAGAACGCGATCAATTGGCAACATTCTCATGCAAAATCGGATCCTCCCGTGGTGGGGTAATTATCAGTGTTGGCGCGGAAAGCACAAACACTGCTGTTCGACATGCAAAACACGCTTGTGACGTTGGTGCCGCAGCAGTAATGGCAATTCCACCGACTACTACATCTTCGGGCGATGCAGAGCTGATGAAGTATTACGAAGCAATTATCAAATCAATCAACATCCCGTTGATCGTCCAAGACGCAAGTGGCTATGTGGGTGCACCTATGTCCCTCAAAATGCAATCTTCGCTCCTAGAAAAATTCGGCGATCGCATCATGTACAAGCCAGAGGCAGTCCCAATTGGTCCACGACTCAGTTTGCTCCGCGATTTAACCAATGGTCAAGCACATATTTTTGAAGGAAGTGGAGGAATTTCGCTTGTCGACAGTTTCCACCGTGGCATAAAAGCGACGATGCCGGGTGCAGACTTGTGTTGGGCTTTAGTTGCACTATGGAAAGCACTCAAATCCAATGACGAAACACGCATCAACGCAATCAATGGCCCTCTTACTTCTATTATCTCCCTGCAAAATAGTCTCGATGCATTTCTTGCAATTGAGAAATACCTACTCGTCAAGCAACAAATATTCAAAAATGAAATCATTCGAGGTCCTGTAAGTTATGTACTGGATAACGAGACAAGATCCGAAGTAGATCGTCTGTTTAACTTGCTGCTACAAGCAGTTGCCTAGAGACACAATTTGCTATGTTGCTCCAGAATCCAAGTGGCAATTATCAATTCCTGCAAGGAATAGACCCATATTCGTGTGGAGTTATCGCCGATGATGGATTCGAATTGGTTCGTGTCACATTATTGGAGAGAACTGAATGGAAGAAAGCTCTCGACATTATCGAACGATTTCTCGAGACTGAAACAATCCACATCAGTGCTTTAGGGGCTCTCGAGTTTCGTTCACCAGCAGTTCGGTCAATGAACGATTTCATAAGTTTTAATTCTGAATACATTGCCCAACTTCGAACACGCGGACTCCTAATGGATTCAATTAATCCAATAGCTCGAACCAACGTCGTACCCTTTTACGAACGACTATCAGAAACTGTCATTCATGCCTTCACATACGTTCGTTCATGCCCAACGCCCCATTACCCATCATTTGTTGTAGCCGGATCTGGAGAGTTAATTGGTTCTGGTCTGAAGGTAGAAGATATCGTCAGCTATCGAGATCTCTCAAACGAGGGTCTTAGCAAAAAAGTAGTCGCCGTGGAAAAAACTATGACGGAAAGACTCCTAGGTCTCGGAGTTGATTGGTCACGGGTGACAAGTACATCTGTTTATACAGTCCATAAAGTCGAAAAGTTAATTGACGAATATGTTTCTAAAAAGATTGGTGACGCCAACAGGTTTGGACTACAAACCTTCCAGTGCCGACCACCAGTTGAAGATATTGAGTTTGAAATGGACACGCGTTGCGTCACGAAAGAATTCTTTCTAACGAGCTAATAGCCCTCCGTCAACAATCAATGTGGAACCGGTAACGAATGAAGCATCTTCGGATGCCAAAAACGCGACAACTGATGCAACTTCACTTGGATTCCCCACTCGCCCCATCGGATGCATATCAATTATTGACTTCATAATTGACTCAGAGTCTCCTTCATGGCTAGCGACGAATTCTGAAAGCTGATCAGTCTGGATAAATCCTGGTGCAACGCAATTAACTCGAATCGAAAATTCTGCGTAATCCAATGCCATTTGTCTTGTTAAAGCATGAACCGCACCTTTCGATGCACAATATGCCGCATCAGTGAGAAGGCCAACACTGGCTGCAATTGAACCTATATTGATGATGCTTCCACCGTCACCGGACAACATCAATGGAATTCCAAATCGCGATGTCAAGAAAATACTCCCGACATTCGTCGCCATAATCTCCAGAAAATCTTCATCTGTTGTGTCAACTACCGATTTGAGCAGACCTGATGCTGCATTATTACAAATAATGTCAACACAACCTTCTTGCCCTTGAACGAGACCGAATAAATCTTCAACCTGCGCTGAATGTGTTACATCTGCGCGAACATATGTTGCCAATAAACCACGTGCCGCCAACTCAGACTCGAATTCCTTACCTTCCGAAATATCTCTCTGAGCGAAATAAACTTTTGCACCTTCATGAGCGAGTCGAATAACAACCGCCCTACCAATTCCACGACCTCCGCCGGTAACGACTGCAATTTTTCCGCTTAAACGATCACTTGAGATTGACGACATCAACTCTCCATTTCGATAAACCATAAGCAACGAAATCACTCAGTCAATTTGCTTTTGTATAATATACTATCTATAGTATTCGCATGGCCAATTTTCGATTCGGTATTGATACTGGTGGGACCTTCACTGATTTAGTGAAATTCAATATTGAAACAGGTGAAATTTCGTCTCTTAAAGTTCCCAGCACTCCAGGCAAACCATTGGAGGCATTCGTCGGAGCACTAGAACAGTCTGAAGTTCCACTCCCCAGTGTCGTAGGTCTAGTGCACGGAACAACCGTTGCAACAAATGCTCTGATACAACGAACAGGCGCCAACGTGGGCTTTATATGTACTGCCGGATATGAAGACACGGCATACATCCAGCGCGGAAATAGGCAGTTTATGTACGACCTTAATTGGGATAAACCGACGCCTTTGCTCAAGAGCCGCCGTAGCTCCATCGGTGTTCATGAACGTGTAAATGCAAAAGGTGAAATAGTTACATCGCTGACAGATGAAGAGATCGCACGAGTTTCTGCCGAAGTAAAGAAATCAAACTTTGAATCACTTGCAATTTGTTTACTGTTTTCGTACTTGAATACAAGCCACGAAGCAGCATTAGCAAAAATGCTCCGCGAAACTTTCCCTGATATTCCAATCTCGGTGTCACATGAGGTAGCTCCAATTTGGCGCGAATATGAACGATCGAGCACAGTAATCGCTGATGCATTTGTTAAACCCCTCATTCGTAAATACGTGAATAGCCTTAAATCAGGACTTGCGAATATCGGTTTCAACCATCCATGGTCAATGATGAAATCTAATGGTGGACTGTTAAATGCTGATGCTGCAGCATTGCAACCGATACATCTTGCAATGTCTGGACCGGCTGGAGGTGCCGTTGCCAGCCAACGAATTTCTTCACTTCTCAACCTGGAAAATGTAGTCACTATCGATGTGGGAGGAACTAGCGCCGATGTCGGGATGGTTCTTAATGGAGAGATCAGCTACACGACCGAATATGAAATTGAATGGGGCATTCCAGCCTCGATACCGCTCATTGATATCAAGACGGTTGGAGCGGGTGGTGGATCGATAGCCTCGGTCAATTCAGGTGGATTTCTACAAGTAGGACCATTAAGCGCAGGTGCTTCCCCAGGCCCGATTTGCTACGGGAACGGCGGCACAAAGATTACGTTGACTGATGCAAATCTCTATCTTGGAAGACTCAATCCGGACTACTTCAATGCAGGAAAACTCAAACTAGACAAGACTCTAATAGAGATAGAACTTCAATCGCTTGCCAAACAACTGGATATGACCAATTCGCAAGTTGCTTTAGCAATAATCGAAATTGCTAACGAAAATATGGCCAATGCAATACGAATGGTCAGTATCGAACGCGGACACGACCCCAGAAATTTTGCTCTACTTGCTTTCGGTGGCGCTGGGCCACTACACGGATCGGCCATCGCGCGCAAGCTGGGAATTCCAAAAATCGTCATTCCTCCCTACCCCGGTGGTTTTTGTGCTCTTGGACTACTCATGGGTGATCTGCGGGTAGACAAAGTCTGGACTCAATCGTTCCGTTCTGATCGCGTCAAGCCGAGCGAAGTTATAAACCGTTTTGAAATCATCGCCGAAGCTGCAGCAAAAGAACTCACGGAACAAGGGTTTGAAGGAACACCAAAATTTGAATACTCAATCAACATGAGATACCTCGGACAAAATTACGAAATGGAAGTACCCGTCACATCATTTAAGAGTGGCAGTGTTGATATGGCTCAAACGCAACTCGATAATGCATACGAGGCTTTTAATCTAAAACACATTGCGATGTACGAATACAAAATGGACGAATCCATTATCGAGATGATCAGTTTCAAGGTTACGGCAGTTGGTCAAATCGAGCACCCAGAGCTTGCAAAAACAATTCCTGTCAAGAAGAACGAAGTCCGACATAGAGACGTTCACTTTGAAGAAATCGGAACTGTGCCTTGCAAGATTGTAAGCAGATCAAACATGCCGATCAACGAACTGATAAACGGTCCACTGATAATTGAAGAAGATGGATCTACGACACTCGTAGAGCCAGGAACCAACATCATTCGCAACGAGTACGACGTACTCATCATCGAGGTAGCAAAATGAAGACACTGGATCCCAAGCCAACTGGGCTCAAAGTTGACCAAGTCACATTGACAGTTATAGATAACTATTTATCAACTACTTGCCGTGAAATGGGAATTGCGATGATGCGCACCGCATATTCCCCGATATTTAATGAGTCTCTTGACTTCTCGTGCGTTCTATTTGATAAGTACAGCCGAATGATTTCTCAAGCAGAATTCTGTCCTTCTCAAATTGGAACAATTAAATTCACTATTGAGTGGATGATCGACGAGCTTGGACCGGACGTATACAAGCCGGGTGACATAATAATAATGAATGATCCGTACCGCGGAAGTGGGCACATTCCGGAACACACACTCCTAAAAGCAGTTTTTCATGAGGGAGAGATCGTAGCTTTCGTAGCCAATTGTGCTCACCTTGCCGAACCGGGTGCAAAGGCTCCTGGTGGGCTCTCCGGAGACGCGACAGACATTTTCCAAGAAGGTCTTCGACTTCCACCGCTCTGGTTGCAACGTGAAGGAAAGCCTCAGGAAGATGTTTGGAAAATCATTTTCGCAAATCATAGAACTCCAAAAACTTCATATGGAGATCTCATGGCAATGGTCGGATCCTTGAACGTTGCAGAACGTCGGATCACCAGTCTTATCGAAAAGTATGGTTTGGAAACTTACCAAAACGCCACAAACGACTTGATCGAAATCGCAGAGCGTCGCATGCGAGAAGAAATAAGAAAAATTCCAGATGGTGTCTATCCTTTTGAAGACATCATCGAAGATGACGGTGTCGTAAATGTTCCATACACAGTTCGTTGCAACGTAGTTGTCGATGATGATCAAATAACCTGTGACTTTACGGGATCATCATTGCAAGCAACAGGTCCAATGAATGGAACGTTCGCGGTAACAGCTTCAGCTGTTTACAACGCGTTAATGCATCTCACTGATCCAACAATTCCTCGTAATGAAGGTTGCTACAGGCCTATCCACACCATTGCACCCCCTGGCACCATCGTCAATTGCGAATTCCCCGCTCCCCTCGTTGGTGGAAACACTGAATTGAGTCCTCGCATAACCGATATCATCTTCGGTGCCCTTGCTCCTGCTCTGCCGGATCGTGTACCTGCATCGCAGGGAGGTACATCATGCTGCTTCCTTTTCGGCGGCGCTCAGCCTGACACAGGAGATTTGTACTCAAACTTCCATTTCGAAGCCACCGGCTGGGGTGGAAGACCATACAAAGATGGCAATAGCCAAATCATTGTTATCAACGGGAACTGTCGAAACACACCGGTTGAAGTATTCGAAACACGATATCCAATTCGAATTGAGTCGTACAGACTTCTCGAAGACTCAGGCGGCGCAGGTCAAAATCGTGGTGGACTCGGAATCGAAAGAGTCTTCACAATGGAGGCGGACTCAATCACGGTAAGTGCCATTTTCAATCGTATGTCCGTTGATCCATTCGGACTTCACGGAGGAAAAGCAGGAAAGAACAGTGGAATCTATGTTCGAAAATCTGGTACTACAGATTGGAAAACATTTAGCGATGAATTTGGCACCACGTCGCCATCTAAATTTTCAAACATCATCCTCAATAGGGGCGATCAGGTCAAGATCATTGCGCCTGGTGGCGGCGGATGGGGTGACCCTTCGCTGCGAAGTCAACTTCGGATTCAAGCCGACCTCCAGGAAGGCTATATTTCCCCCGAAGGTGCTTTAAAAGATTATGGGGTTGTCGCAAAATGTGATGAAGGTGGCAATTGGAAAGTGCAAACAGACCAGGATGGGAAGATCAGCAAATGAGCGGAAAATGGATTGAACGTTCACCGATGTATTTGTCGTTTGACATTTACAATTGTGATTATTGTGGAAAAAATATACCGAGATCTATCTGGCTCGAGACCATCGACTCGTCACAAGTTCCATTTTGCAGCCCCGAGGTCGCAAAGGTTTTTATCCGATCGCGCAATTTCCCTCAAAACACACGGAAAACAGAGGGCGTTACTGGGCTAATGGAAGAACTGCGAGAAGTTCGTAATGCATGCACTGCACTCCGAGATCGACGAGTGTCTGCACAAGAATCGAATCCCAAATGAAGAAAGAACCGATTTCGACGGAGAATGCGCCAAGTCCGAGCGGGGGTTACAGCCAAGCAATTCGAGCCGGTGATTTTTTGTTTCTTTCAGGACAAGGACCATTTAGGCCAGATGGAGCCTCCATCAAAGGTAGCTTCGCCGAAAAAACGCGACAAGTATTTGAAAACATTCGTCAAGTTGTCCAAGCAGCAGGATTCGCGTTAGATGACGCGGTAAAAATAAATGTCTATCTCGAATCTATGAGCGATTTTGACACAATGGATGAGATTTATCGCGAGCTAATCCCCCGTCCATTTCCAACACGCACGACTATCGAATGTGGATTGGGTGGTATCGGCATAGAAGTTGATGTTGTGCTTTGGCGCTCGGAATCCCAATAATGGATTATGAGTCAGGTCAAAACATCGACTGGAGACATAAAGGTTTTCCAACCTCAAATTTTTCGAGTCCAGTGCCTTCCTTGCAACAATCGTGGAATGTTTTAGCAGGAGATTTTCAACTTCCACTACTCGTGATCAAGGAATCTGCAGTCAACCACAATCTTGACGTAGTCCATGGATTTTGCAAGAAGTTTGGATTCTCAATTGCTCCTCACGGGAAAACGACAATGTCGCCAGAACTCATTGGAATGCAGCTAAACGCAGGGTCATGGGCCATCACCGCCGCAACCGTGAGCCAAGCAAAAATACTTCGTGAATTTGGAGTACCAAGAATTCTCATTGCGAGTCAAGTTGTAGAGCCGAGCTCAATTCAATGGTTGGCCGATCAGTTGCATGATGATCAATTTGAAATTATTTGCTTAGTCGACTCAGCCGAGGTTGTGAACTTGATGGACCACGCTTTATCAACTTTGGATCCAGCGAGAAAAATTAAAGTGCTTCTCGAATTGGGAATTTTAGGAGGACGAACAGGTTGCCGTAGTCAAGATGATGTTTCCCTGACTGCGAGCGCAATACGTAATTCCAAGCATTTGGTCTTAGCTGGGATAGAGACGTACGAGGGAGTTGCTCACTATGACACAGAAGGCATGGCTACAGTCGACGCACTTCTTGAGAGTTTGTTTGCTACCGCAGTAGATCTTGACCAGACTGGACATTTTGATGCTCAGCCGGAAATAATCTTGAGCGCAGGAGGAAGCGTCTTTCCAGATCGTGTTGCGCTGAAACTCTCTCAACAATGGACTGGATCTAGACCGATCAGGATCGTTCTCAGAAGTGGTTGCTACATAACCCATGACCATGGTTTTTATGACAGAGTCGGTCCATTTGGTACCCGAATTGAATCAAATCTCTTACAACCAGCTCTTGAAGTTTGGGGTGCAGTAATTTCGGCGCCCGAAGAAGGACTTGTACTTCTCAATTTTGGAAAGCGTGATGTTGCCTACGACATCGATCTACCAAAAGCGCTGCATATCCTGCCAAGGGGCTCAAATCAGCCCAAATCAGCCGATGGAATAGAGATCTTTGAACTCAATGATCAACATGCATATGCACGAGTAGCGCAGGGAGTGAACCTTGAAATCGGAGATCTCGTAGCTGCTGGCATCTCTCATCCGTGCACAGCGTTTGATAAGTGGAGATCAATACCGATGGTTGATGATGAATACAACATGAAATCAATTGTGACTACGTATTTCTAAATTTTTGTTCGTAAATTCCATCCATCTGAAGCAAACAAATGTGAATTCTCCATATCAAAACCAAGGTAAACAGTTGAGCCAACCACAAGCTGCGTTTTTGGTTCACACCTAACAACAATGCTTTCTGATCCAACTAGAACAGTTACAAAGAGATCAGCTCCTGTTGGTTCAAGGAACTTTACGATTCCTTCAATCGCATGAGAGCCTTGTGCTGCTATTTTGAGATGCTCTGGACGAATCCCCAACAACAATTCATCGTTGCTACAAGTCTGTATCACGGCATTCGATAACCCCATGGATGGGATGTCTAATCTGACGTTGATCCCATTTCCAGAAAAACTCGCTTGATCCCCAGAAAGCACCAATGAACCTGAGACCAAATTCATTGGTGGAGCACCCATAAATCTTGCGACAAAAGTGTTCGCTGGTTTCTCGTACGTTTCAGATGGTGTATCAACTTGCTGCAATACTCCGTCCTTCAAAATCGCAATCCGCTTACCCATCGTCATAGCTTCAACCTGGTCATGAGTTACATAAATTGTTGTGATCCCTAGTCGTTGATGTAGATCCATCAACTCAATTCGCGTTTGTTGCCTCAGCTGTGCGTCCAAATTTGACAATGGTTCGTCCATAAGAAACAACACTGGCTTTCGAACAATGGCTCTCGCCAAAGCCACTCTCTGACGCTGGCCGCCGGAAAGTTGACTTGGAAGCCTTTCAAGCAAAGTCTGCAACTCAAGAATTCTTGCCACATCCTCAATAGATTTTTCTATTTCACTTTTTGACATTCCTGCTGTTTCAAGTGGAAAGGCGATATTCTTTTTCACTGTCATATGGGGATAAAGTGCGTAATTCTGAAACACGAAAGCTGCGTTCCTATCGGCAGGATTGACAAAGTTCACTATCTTTCCGTCAATCAATATCTCCCCAGAAGTTACATCTTCCAACCCAGCTATCAGACGAAGAATGGTGCTCTTGCCGCAACCCGAAGGTCCCAGAAGAACTAAAAACTCTCCATTTTCAACCTTAAGAGACACCGACTTCACGACGGTATTGTCGTCAAAAGACTTCGTCAACTCACGAATTATTACCTCAGCCATTATTCCCCCTAGTTAGATAAATCACTGCTTTAATGCTCCAGCAACTGAAGCTTGGACAAACCATCTCTGGAAAAAGAGAAACACCAAAGTAATTGGAAGCAGAGTCATCATTGTTGCGGCAGCAATGACTCCCCAGTTGGTTACGAATTGACCCTGCAGCGTTGCAATTCCAACGGTTAGCACTCTCGTCTCATCCTTTGTCGTTATAACAAGTGGCCATAGAAAGTTGGCCCATTGCATCATGAAAACGAAAATCCCGAGGACCACAATTGCCGGTTTCATTAGGGGCAACACAATTCGAGTAAATATTCGCCACTCACTGGCACCGTCGATCCGAGCAGCCTCATACAGACCCTTTGGAAGAGTCTCTATAAATTGTCGCATCATAAAGACACCAAGTGGGGAAACGGTCATTGGGATGATCAAACCTCCATACGTGTCTAAACCTATTAGTCCAAAAGTCCATTTATCTAGATCACGAACCAGCAAATACGTTGGTGCCAATAACGCAGCGGTTGGAACCATAAGCGTCGCAAGTATGAGACCAAAAAGAATTTTCTTGCCCGGAAACTCCATTCTTGCGAACGCGTACCCGGCAAGTGTGTCGATAACCAATGAGATCACAGTCACCGATGTTGCAAAAATTAGGGTGTTAACACTCCAGCGAATGTAGTGAGTTTCGTTCAGAAGGAATTGAAAGTTGCCGAGATAGAAACTGTCTGGCAACCACTGAGGTGGATAAGAAAAAAGAGACTTACTTTCCCTGAATGCTGGAGAAATTATGTAGACAATCGGCCCGATAGAAATAAAAACAAAAAGACAGAGAATTAAGTATGACGCTCCAGACTTAATCTTTTTGATTCCGGAATCCCGCGCGGCCAGGTTTTGCAATTCGGAATTTTTAGCTGATCCAAAAATCATCAATACCCCTATTTTGACCTTTCGGATTTATTGCCAAGAAATCCATATGCGAAAACGGTAAGTGTCACCACAACAATCAGGAGTGCAACACTCGTCGCATATGCGAGTCCAATATCTTGGAACGCAAACATCCTTTTGTAAATAAACCAAACAACAGAAGACGTTCCCAACACGGGTCCACCCTTGGTGAGAACTTGTACTGAGTCAAATAATTGAAAGTTGAAAATAAGAGCAATAATCACAGCGAACAAAAGAAGCGGTCGCAATGTCGGAATCGATATCTTTCTAAACCTTCGAGCAGGTCCTGCTCCATCAATTTTTGCTGCATCAATTAAATCACTTGGAATTCCCTGCAACCCGGCCAGAAAGAACAAAACCCAAAAGCCAAGACCGCGCCAAACTTCAAGAGAGACAATCGTGAGCATCGCATTCGGGTTTTCACCCAAGAAGTTGAGTTTTGCGCGCCCGGTTGCCTGCAACGCCAAGTTGATAATTCCCATGTCGTAGTGAGTGAGAAAGAAAAAAATCATGCCTGCCATAATTGGCGGGACCAACAACGGGAAATACAGTGCGACCTTGAAAAAGTTTTGACCTCGTTTGTTGCTATTCAGAAGTCCGGCCAACGTTAGAGCCAAGCTAAATACGACAGCTATTGCGATCACTACATATACGCCAGTATTTTTGAGAGACTTTACCAATTCTTCATTAGCGAACATTCTGGCCCAGTTGTCCATACCCACAAATTTGGCTTCATCGATAAGACCACCTGTATTGAAACTGAGCCAGATTGACCAAATCATTGGTGCTGCGAGGAAAATGGACCAAAGGAAAAAAAACGGCCCCAGGAATCCAACTACAGGGAGCAGCGCTCTCCTTCGATAGCGGGATCGAGCTTTCCGAAAGTCTTCACTTGACATTTCAAGAGTTTGCCAGTTTGTACTGTTCTGAATTTCCATCAAACTCTTTGTCTCCCGGGCTAAGTGAAAGTGGGGTAACTGATTTTGGATCAGTTACCCCACCATTTCCAACAAATACTTTTAACTTAATTACTCTTGAGCAAGTGCCTCAGTTGCACCCTTTTGAGCGGATGCAAATGCATCGGCTACGGAAGTTTTGCAACTTGTCGCAGCTTCAAGTGCTTTTGCGTACTCATCAAGTAATTGTGAGACTTTTGGAGATGTTTTTAGACCATCCCAATCCTTCACCCAACTCGCGTTGCGTGCAAGCATTTCGTCTCCGCCACTTGCATCTGCATCAAGGCGTGCTGGAACGAATGCATAGCGCTGGTTGTATGTCGAGTTGAAATTAGCTGAGCTCAGCCACTTTACAAACTCCCACGCAGCATCTGCATTCTGACTCTTCTTAGCGATAGACCAATGTCCAGTCGTAGCAAACTGGGTTTGTTTTCCACCAGTTGCCCCAACAGGCATTGCGATATCCCAAGCAAAAGGCAAAGCCGCTTCCTTGAATGTCTTAACACGGCTTGGCTCATCAAGAATGAAAGCTAGCTTTCCAGCCTTGAAAAGTTCAATAGCTGCTTCACGGTTATACAAACCATTCGCAGGCTGAACCTTGTCTGTGCAAATCATGTCAACTGCAGATTGCGCCGCGTCAATAACAGGCTTTGAGTCCATCAGTGCTGTTGTTCCATCATCTGACAGGAAGTCTCCACCGCGGTTGTGCACATTCTGAAGTGTGAAATACCAACCGTAGTCAGCGACAGTTCTCGGTGTGTAAAAGCCCCAGACGTCTTTATTACCCTTGGACTTCTGATCGGCCATGATTGCCTTTGACGCAGCTACCAATTCTTCGTCGGTAGTTGGCATCTCGACACCAGCACTCTTCAACATGTCAAGGTTTGCATACATTGCAATTGTTCCTACGACAAACGGAACACCGTACAGTTTCCCGTTGTATGTGCTTGCTCCCAAAACTCCCGGTGGGAAGTTTGGTAAGTCAGCAGCAAAGTCCTCTCCGTTGATACGTGGAGTGAGGTCTTCAAATGCTCCACGCTCTCCAAAGAGTGTCAAGTGTGTGCTCGTCTGATATGTAACGTCATATGGCGTATCAGATGCGAAGTTCGCTGTGTACAGCGCCTCGAGCTGATCCCATGGAACTTGGGTCAATTCAACCTTGATTCCGGTCTGAGCCGTAAATTCAGGTAACCATTTGTCCCAGTTTGCTTTTTCGTCCTCACCATGCGGTGCCTTACCAAATGACAGGGTGACCCCCTCAAATGGATTTGCAGCAACAGTGTCGGCCACAGGTGCAGTTGTATCTGCACTTGAATTACCCCCACTGCTACAGGCAGCCATGACAAGTGCTGAGGCCCCTAAGAACCCAAGAACTAGCCGATTTTTGTTTTTCATAAGTAATTAATCCCTTTCCCCATGGGGCCGTTATTGACCCCTGTAGTCAACAATAGAGATAATATACTTAAATGTCAAATTTATATTATTACTTCTTGGGTCTAAGCCAACCGTTTGGCACCAAATGACAAACCTCAGAGCACGAACCGAACTCACCGAACAGGCGATTCTGGCTTTATGTAGTCGCTTTCGAACGCAGTTCACGCAGGCTGAGTCCTATTTAGAACAACACAGTAAAGACGAAAGCTTCCACTCTCCTGCCAAGCCCGATGCGGTTGTATTCGCGGAATCCACCCAAGACGTATCGGATTGTCTCAGAATTTGTTCATTGCATGATGTTCCAGTCATACCTTTTGGGGCAGGAACCTCTCTAGAAGGGCATGTGACTCCTATCTATGGAGGCATTTCCATCGATATGACCCGCATGAACAAAGTTCTCAGAGTGAGTACGGACGATCTTGACTGCACCGTCCAAGCAGGTGTTTTTCGCAAACAACTCTCCAAACATCTAGAACCTATGGGATTATTCTTTCCGGTCGACCCAGGCGCTGACGCGACGATTGGTGGTATGGCCGCAACAGGCGCATCTGGGACAACTACGGTCCGCTACGGTTCGATGAAAACCTTGGTGCTTGGGATGACGATAGTTCTTCCCGATGGTCGAATCATGGAAACCACACGCCGTTCTCGCAAATCCTCGGCAGGTTACGACCTGATACATCTTTTTATTGGATCCGAAGGAACGCTTGGTGTAATCACCGAACTTACTCTTCGCATTTTCGGTACGCCAGAGGTAATTTCAGCCGCAACCATTCAATTTCCAGATGTGAAGTCAGCCATTCTTGCGGTTATACAAACAATTCAAGTCGGTGTTGGAGTAGCACGCATCGAGCTCATGGATCACGAAGCTGTCGCTGCCGTTAACAGATATTCCGGTTTGGGACTACCCGAAAAGCCCTTGTTACTTCTCGAATTTCATGGTTCACCTGAAGTCGTTAACTCAGAGCTTTCATTAGCTTCTGAGATCATGTTGCAATTTGGAGGACTGAATTTTCAGAGATCTACCGACGATCCAAGTCGGAGAAAATTGTGGATGGCTCGGCATGATGCGGCGCTCGCAATAAAAGCACAACGACCAAATGGGGAGCTTTTCATTACTGACGTATGTGTGCCAATTTCGGATCTTGCCGAATGCATAGTGCAGACCCAGGAAGATGTAAAAAACACACATCTATATGCACCCATAATTGGACACGTGGGAGACGGCAATTTTCACCTTATTGCAGTAATTGACAGATCAAATCCAAACGATTTGAAGGTCATGAACGAAATCAATCGACGGCTTATTTCGCGCGCACTTTCCATGCAGGGAACGTGCACCGGAGAGCACGGAATTGGAGTTGGGAAAATGGATTTTCTTCGAGAGGAGGTAGGAGAAGTAGCAATATCTGTGATGTGTTCAATAAAAAATGCAATTGATCCGAAAAACATCATGAACCCCGGAAAAATCATTCAGTGATGAACAGATGGCTTTGACTGGAGTAATTAATGTCAAGTGAACCTAGATATCAACGATCACAACTTCATTCGGAGCGGTCAAAACTCACTATTCCGGGTGGCGTAAACAGCAATGTAAGATTGATCTCGGAACCTTGCCCCCTCACAATTACCCGTGGCGAAGGATCGCACATTTGGGATGTAGACAATAATCAATATCTCGATTTTGCGATGGGGATGGGTCCACACATACTTGGGCATGCTCCCAAAGCAGTGATCAGTGCGGTTCGTCAATCTTTGGACGAGGGGCAATTATTCGCAGGGCAAAATCTCTACGAGGTAGAACTTGCCGAGTTGTTTGTATCACTCCTTCCATGGATTGAGCAGATTCGAATTGGGCTTTCTGGAACCGAGATGAATCTTCTCGCTGTCCGTATCGCTCGAGCTCACACTGGGAAGCAAAAAATCATTAGATTCGCCGGTCACTATCACGGATGGCTAGACCCGTTATTCGTTAATCCATCATCGGTTGATTCAGGAGCTGAGAACTATTTAACGTCGGGTCAGTCAAAGGCAGCGGTCAATGACATTCTTCTAGCCCAGTGGAACGACATAGATTCATTAACAAATTTGGTTAACCACGAAAGCGATATTGCCGCCATGATCATGGAGCCAATGATGTGTAACACGGGGTGTATTGAGCCATCTGCTGGTTATTTGGAGTATGTAAAAAATCTCTGCAAATCACACGGGATAATTCTGATCATTGACGAAGTTATTACTGGTTTCCGGCTTGGTATTGAAGGCGCCCAGGGCCGATTTAAAATACACGGCGATATTTCGGTTTATGCCAAAGCAATCGGAGCGGGTTTTCCGATAGCGATTTTAGGCTCGTCGACGGAACTCCTGCGCGAGGTTGGCACAGGGAAGATAAATCACTCTGGGACATACAACGCAGGAGTCTCCTCTACTGTTGCCGCACTTGCGACACTGACAGAACTCAAACGCACCGACCCATTTGAAAAGATTCAATCAACTGGTCTCAAATTAATGGGTCAGCTCTCAGAGTTGAGGACAAAAGATGGAAAACAACTCAATGCCGACGGCACCGGACACCTATTTCAACTGAGATTTGGAACAAAAACCCAACCCACGAATTTGACTGAGTATCGAGAAAATTCCGATGCTGAAACACTAAAAAAGTTTATTTCCGTCTGGCAAAGATTAGGAGTGAGAACTACAAGTCGCGGCATGTGCTTTCTCTCCGCCGCCCACACTCAAATCGATGTAGATTTTGCGGCCGAAAAGGCCGCCGAAGCAATATCTGAAATCTAATTCTGTTTTATTTAATAAATCATAACGGGGGCTAAAAGTGCAGAACTTTAATAGCAATGATCTTAAATTTACGTACAGTCCACTCCACAACGCAATCGGGGAAGTTAACTCGGGTGAACTTTTTACCGTTGAGACAGAAGACTGCTTTACCGGGAAATTTCGCGACCCTGAGAACTTCAGCAGTGAAACTTTGGCATGGGTGCTTGAAAACCTGGATGGTGTTACGGGACCGATAGCGGTACGGGGCGCAAAGGTCGGTGATGTCGTCGCAATCACATTGCATGAAATTGAAATCACTACACCAGGAAGCGTCGCCCTGAGCCCATGCGATGACCCATCCCCAGGTGACTGGTGGAGTCAATGGTTTGGTTGCAAATCATTTCCTATCAGGAATGGGTTTTTAGAATTTAGTGAGCTGATCAAAATACCAGTACAACCTCTAATCGGATGTATTGCTACTGCACCTGACCGCGAAACTGTTCTAAGTAAAATGCAAGGACCGTACGGCGGAAATATGGATTGTACGGAAATGAGAGCGGGATCAACAATTATTCTGCCAATCGCAGTACCCGGTGCAATGATTTATTTTGGAGATGCGAAGGCGATTATGGGCGACGGTGAAATAGTTCAGGCCCCCGAGATTGGAACCAAAATAATCGTGAGTGTTGAACTCCGACCGAAGCCGAAAGCAATGAATTACCCAAGAATTGAATCAAAAGAAACTATTACGACCGTCGTTTCGGACACAACTCTTGACCGAGCGATCGGTAAAGCATTTGCTGAACTTCTTTCATGGATTGAAGTTGACTACGACATTTCAAGAGTTGATGCAGCATTGCTCTTAGCAATGATCGCTAAAACTGGTGTTTGTCAAACGGCAAATGCACTGCACACCGGAAAATGTAGCGTAGAACGAAGCGCTCTTTTTGGACTGATACTTAGTGATCCAACTTCAAAAACCTGATCTCACCAGTCCTCCGTGCGGTACGAACAACTAGTGGGCGCGACGGGACTCGAACCCGGGACCCCTACCATGTCGAGGTAGTGCTCTAACCAACTGAGCTACGCGCCCTTACTTGCGTGAAAGCCTATCTGTTTTAGGCGACGACCCGCAATCGCAAACTCACTTCATTAGCCATTAGACGGCCAGCACGAGTCAGCACAAGTCTGTCTCCCACTTGCGTAATTAAGTCGCTCATGAGTTCTCGATCTTGCATGCTCAGTGCGTCTAGTGGCACACCATCGCGCACTCGCACAAGCAACTGCAATGCTTCAAGTTTGCGCGTCTCGCTGTCGAGCATTTCACTTGACGATTCAGGAATTTCGCCCGCATTGACCATCTCGATGTAGCGGTCTGGCGTGCGCACGTTCCACCAGCGGCGACCATCTTTGTGTGCGTGCGCAGCACAACCAAAACCGTCATAGTTGCCCTGCAGCCAATACAAATAGTTGTGCTTACATTCGTGACCAGGTTTTGCCCAGTTTGAAATCTCGTAATTGACTAGTCCGCTATTTGCAAATAATTCATCAACAAGTTCGTACTTGTCGGCTTGGTCATCGTTATCGGGGTGCCGCTCTGGCTGTGTAGCCAGTGGTGTGTTGGCTTCAACGGTGAGACCGTATGCCGAAACATGCGGAGGATCTAGCGCCACAACATCAGACACCGTGGTGCGCCAGTCGGCAACTGTTTCGCCTGCTGCACCATAGATGATGTCGAGATTGAATGTCTCAAACCCTGCTTCGCGCACATAAGCAACCGATCGGCGTACATTTTCCGGATCGTGCGTGCGTCCCAACGCAGCCAATACATGCGGCACAGTCGACTGCACACCAATTGAGATTCGGTTGACTCCACCCTCTCGATACGTGCGCATCATTTGAAGCGTGATGTTGTCGGGGTTGCACTCAACAGTCACTTCGGCATTTGGCGCCAGTGGAATTTCTCGTATTACTGCAACCAGCTCGTCGGCTGGCACCATGCTTGGCGTGCCACCACCCACAAACACACTTGTTGCAGGAATCATCCCCTGAGCCACGACGGTGTTGATATGAATGCGCATTGCGCGCAAATATTCGCCTGTCAAATGATGGCGGTCAGTGAATGTTGCGAATGCGCAATAGTCACACCGCTTAGAGCAAAACGGAATGTGCAGATAAACGCCGTGGGACGAAGCATCAAGTTGCATTGGGTGGCACAAACAGCAGGTCGAGTTCGGCCAGTTTGGTGCCCACGTCGTCGATACTCACATCGAGCATCACCGCAATTGCCCGTGTGTCGTTGGCACGCACAGTAATCACTTTGCCGTTGAAGTCTTGTCGCTGTACCTGGATCATTCGCAAAAGACGCTCAAGCATCTTGAATTGATCTCCTTCACGCGCAGACAATTTGGCAACATCAATGCGCAATTTCTTTGGCGCAGCAGTGCCTGGCTGTGCAGCATCTTCACGCTGCTTATCGCGCGGTAGTAACTGATCAACCGTCACACCATAAAAGCGCGCCAGACGTTCGAGCCGCAACACACTAATTACACGCTCTCCACGCTCATAGGCGCCCATTACCGACGCTTTGAATTCTTGTTGAGTAGATGTCTCTACTTCATTGAGCGACAGATTTTTTTGTTGACGAATACTGCGCAATCGCTCACCCACCAAGCGTGAATATGACTGTTCATCAAGTGGATCATTTGCTGGCGTATTCACATCTCACCCCTTCGACATCGAGTCATCAACGCACCTGCAACTATTGCAGCAGTTTCAGCCCTCAGCACGGATTCTCCGAGAGAAACTCGACTGACTGACCCATTGAGTTCTTCAGGAGCAAAACCGCCTTCCGGGCCAACGACGATCGTGCGATGCACGGACGCAACCTCGGCTCCGCCTGGTTCTGCAAACGCAACTTCAGAGCGTGAGACCAAATCTGCGAGTTGAGTAACTGGATGCACTTTGGGAAGCCAGACTCTTCGACTTTGCATCGAAGCCTCATTCGCAACTCGTTGCAATCTGCTTGTTTGCTTTTCTGCTTTAGCCGCATCCCAACGAACAACCGACCGAGATGTTGGAGCGAGTGGAATAATCTCATCAATTCCGAGTTCTGTGAGTTTTTGCACAATAAGTTCTGGCTTTTCACCCTTGACCGGAGCAAACGCAATACACAACGACCACTTTGGTGGCGCAACTACAAACAACTCACTTGTCGCAAGAACGTCACCGTCTTTGTTGATTGTTGCCGTTATCCACGCACCAAGACCATTGCTCACCGTGATTTGATCCGCTGATTTGACCCTCAGAACCTTGAGCAGATGATGCTGGTCGTCGTCACTCAACGACGGTGCATCTAATGACTGCACAAATACGTGAGCAGCACTTTGACGCAGTGTTTCGATCACAAAAATGCTGACTTGATTTTGGCCTTCAACTTAGATTCTGTTTGCGTTACATGCTCTCCGCGAGCCTCGGCAAACCGAGTCAGCAGATCGCGCTCAGCATCACTAAGTTTGGTTGGCACTGCAATCACAATTTGCGCACGCAGGTTTCCTCGACCTCTGTTGCGGCCACCCTGATTGAGATGCGGCACACCTCGACCCTTGAGCAGAAACTCGCGACCTTGCTGCACTCCTGGTGGAACTATCAGATCTTCATCACCATCAAGGGTGCTCAACACCAAGTGGGTTCCAAGTGTTGCCTGCGCTATTGAAATAACAACGTCGGTGACGAGATCGTCTTCTTCGCGTCGATAGGTGTCGTGCTCGGCAACGCGCACATGCACATACAAATCTCCTGCACCACCACCGCGCACACCCACTGCACCCCGCCCACTTACGCGCAATGTTTGTCCGGTGTTGATACCGGCAGGCACTTCCACCGTGTGTTCAACATCTTTAACAATGCGACCATCACCTCGACACGGGGAGCATGGTGCATCAATGATTTGGCCCATTCCGCTGCATCGACCACACGGCGCTGCGGTCACCATTTGGCCAAGCATGCTTTGACGCACTCGACGCACTTGCCCAGCGCCACCGCACTCCGCACAAGTCTTTGCCGATGTTCCTTTTTTGGCTCCGCTACCCGCACATTCGTCGCAGCGAATTGCAGAGCGCATCTTCACCTCTGTCGTGCAACCAAACACTGCTTCTTCAAATGAAACATCTGCAACAACTTCTACGTCTTGTCCACGAGGTGGGCCCGATTGTTGTCGCTGCCCACCGCCGCCGAACGGCGAACCCCCACCAAAAAATGCTTCAAAGATGTCACCAAAACCGCCAGCACTACCGCCACCAAATGGATCGCCGGCATTACCGCGACCGCCAACACCAGCCTCGCCAAACTGGTCGTACCGTGCGCGCTTGTCCGAGTCTGACAACACCTCGTACGCATGCGACACTTCTTTAAATTTGGATTCTGCTTCTGCGTTGCCGGGGTTTGCATCTGGGTGCAACTCGCGCGCACGTTTGCGATAGGCGCGCTTTATTTCGTCGGCATCAGCGCCACGCGAGACGCCAAGCAGTTCATAAAAATCGGTAGACATAAAAAGATCAGCCCTCAGTGAGCCTGCGGCCAAGTCGCTCGCCAACAATTTCTACTGTTGCGAGCGCCTGCGGATAATTCATGCGAGTTGGCCCCAATACTCCGACTGTGCCAAGCGTGGCGCCGTCTACTACCACGGGTGAAAGCACCAGCGAACAAGTAGCAAGGGGCTCAACACCGTGTTCGGTACCGATTGCAACCGACAATCCGCGATTGAGCATGTCGCGCACAAGCGACACGACAACATACTGCTGTTCGAGTGTGTGCAGCACCGAGCGCACGATCTCGACAGCGTCAAAAGCTTGTGCCATTGCCGATGCCCCGCCGACGAAAACTGACTCATCAACGCGTCGACCGTTCATTGCGCGCACAACCTGTGCCGCAAGTGCATCCACAATGACATCGCCCGACGTCATTAGCGGAAGAGAAGCACCAAGTGCTTTACCAATCATGATTCGGCTCAATGCCAGAGTTGCAGCCGATGTTTGATCGTCGGTGATTGATGCACTGAGTTCGATTGGTTCGCTTTCAACAACTCCGTTTGACAACACGACGACAACCATTGCCATGTGTGCACTTAAGCCAACGAGTTGCACCGAACGAACTACAGCGACTTCGGCCTTTGGGCCCATCACTACTGCTGCATAGTTGGTCATTTCGGCAAGCAACGTGCTGGTGCGCTGCAGCGTTTCTTCTAAACGTCCGTGCGCGGTATCAAAAAACTGACCGATGCGATCCTGAGCCGCAAGTTCAAGCGTGCCCGAAGGCGTGAGGTGATCGACAAAAAATCGGTAACCCTTGTCGGTAGGAATACGCCCAGCCGATGTATGGGGCTGAGCCAGATATCCCTCTTGCTCAAGGAAGCTCATGTCATTGCGCACTGTGGCCGACGAAACGTGCACGCCAGCACTATTCGCGATATGCGAAGACCCAACCGGCTGAGCCGTGGAGACGTACTCCTCCACTACAGCGCGGAGAATGGCTGTTTTGCGGTCATCAAGCATTGCCATAAGGCTACCGAGACACGGTGCGCCTAGTGATGCGCCTGTTCACTTGCCCGACACCGCCTTGTAGCGATCCAGTGAAATTTCGCGCTCAACTGCATGGTCCACAATCGGCTCGATATACGGGTTGAGCATGCCCTGGGTCCACGGCGCATGAACGGCATCATTGCTCAGTTCGCGCAACTCGGGAATCCACTGACGCACGTACAAACCTTGCGGATCAAAACGTTCGCCCTGAGAAATCGGATTGAATATCCGAAAGTAGGGAGATGCGTCGGTGCCAGTGCCAGCAGTCCACTGCCAACCGTGATTATTGGAAGCGATGTCGCCGTCGACAAGATGACGCATAAAAAACTTGGCGCCCCATTGCCATGGCAGATGTAGATCTTTCACTAGGAAACTCGCAACGATCATTCGCACACGGTTGTGCATCCAACCCGTTGCAAGCATTTGCTTCATGCCAGCATCGACGATTGGAAAACCGGTTTCGCCTTTGCACCATGCCTCAAATCGTGTCACTGCATCAGCACCAGTGTCGTGAGTCATTTTGTTCATTTTCAATTGCAAGTTTTCCCACACCGTGCGCGGTTGATGAAAAAGTACATCGGCATAAAATTCACGCCAACACAACTCGCTTCGAAAAACAGAATGAGATTTTGAGTCGCCAAGTTCGGCCAACAACGAGCGTGGATGCACGATGCCAAATCGTAAGTAAGGCGATAACTGACTCGTGCCATTTATGTCTGGATTGTTGCGCGTCTCGGCATAACCATTCAGAGCCGAATCACGAAAAGTTTCCCATACCTGCCATGCAGCATCTTCCCCTGCTCGTGGCAATTGCGCACTGCATTCTGGCTCTGCAGGTAAATCTTCGGACGCAACAGCCGGTGCGCCATGCCACACAACTTTGGGCTGTGGCAATGGAGCCGACCAGCCTTGCGAGAGCCAAATCTTGGAGAACGGTGTGAACACCGCATAGGGAGTGTTGTCTGCCTTGCGCACAACACCAGGATTTACTGCATAGGCAGATCCAACGCTGCACAACTCTGCCCCAACTGTGCGCAATGCTGCGTCAACCTGCGCATCTCGAGACTGTCCGTACGGAGCAAAATCTTTTGCAGCAAACACTTGTGTTGCGCCCACCTCTTTGGCTACAGCCGAAACCACATCGATTGGATTGCCGGTGCGCACTACCAATGCTCCACCCATCGACTTGTTCAACTCATGCAAGTTGCGCAATAAAAACGCCAACCGGGGTGCACCTGAGCGCTCAAAGAATATTGGGTCAATCACAAACAAAGGCGTCACGCTCTTGGCACCTGCAGCGGCAACTAACGCCTCATTGTCGGCTAAACGCAAATCACGCCTGAACCACATCACTGAACTAGTTGCGATCGACACCACTTCTCCAAATCCACACAGTCATAAACACGCCCGAGAACACACCGATAATTCCACCATATCCAAGCGACCACTGCACACTCACCGCATCGGCCACCCATCCAGTAATTGGACCGCCAATCGGAGTTGAACCTAAAAATGCAACTGCGCTCAATGCGAGCATTCGCCCCCGCATGTCGGGCGGCGATTCATATTGAATGATCGAGTTTGCAGCAGAAATCATTGCTGCACCACCAGCACCAAGTGGAATTGCCCATACAAACGCGACCCAAACATTTGGTGACCACGCCATGCCGATGTTGGCACCTCCCAACAACAACACACTTATTGCCACCCACCGATACGTTGCGCGGTGCAGTCGGGCGGTCAACAACGCGCCGATCAAACTTCCGATGCTGGTAACCGCCAGAACCCAGCCGTAATACTTGGGGTCCCCCCATTCTTTGTCTGCAAGTTTTGGCAGTGACACGCCATAGTTGAAGGCAAATGTGCTGACCAATGTAAATATGCTGAACAAGACGAACAGCCGCTCGTTGTGACGCACGAAACGCAAACCGTCTCGCACCGGCGTGCCACCTGCCGGTCGCAACGGTGGCGAAAACATTTCCGACTTGCGTAATCCTGCAACCCCATAGATCATCGCGGCGTATGACACGCCGTTAATTACAAACAACCATCCCGTGCCCAACGGACCAACCAGGGCTGCTGCAAGTGCCGGACCAAAAATGCGCGAGCCCGTCATCACAGCAGTGTTCAGACTCATTGCGTTCGACATGTCGTGCTCTGGCACGAGTTCGGTCACGAGTCCGCGTCGTGCTGGGTTGTCAATTGCGCCGATAACACCGAGTGCCCCTGTAAGCACAAACACGATTGGCATATTGATGATGCCAGTGATGTCACAGACACCAAGCAAAATGGCCTGCGATGCAAGCAAGGTTTGAGTGATAATCGTGGTGCGTTGGCGGTTGTATCTATCGGAAAGTGCGCCCGCCCATGCCCCGAATATCAGCATCGGCAAAAACTGCAATGCAGCATTGATTCCAAGCGCAACAGCGCTCCCCGTTAACCGATACAGCAAAAACGAAGTGGCCGTAAGTTGCAACCACGAACCGATATTGGAGAGCAGCAGGCCTGCAAAAAACAATCGTGCGTTAAAGCTCTTCAACGAGCGAAACATCGCACCGTTTTTGGCGCGCTGCTCAGCCATCGAGTTTGAGCGCCGAGATGAACACGTCGCCTGGCACTTCTACGCGGCCAATTGACTTCATTTTCTTCTTTCCCTCTTTTTGCTTTTCGAGCAACTTGCGTTTTCGGGAAATATCTCCGCCGTAACATTTTGCCAACACGTCCTTGCGCTTGGCTTTCACGGTTTCGCGCGCAATGATGCGCCCACCAATCGCGGCCTGAATCGGAACATCAAACATCTGTCGTGGAATGAGCTCACGCAACTTTGCACACATGCGATTGCCATAGTCGTATGCCTTGTCGCGGTGCACGATGGTAGAAAATGCATCAGCAGGTAGAGCATTCAACAAAATATCTACACGCACAAGGTCTGACACTCGGTATCCATCGAGTTCGTAGTCCAAACTTGCGTAACCCTGTGAACGACTTTTCAGTTGATCAAAGAAATCGACAACAACTTCTGCAAGTGGCATTTTGTACTGCATATCGACGCGCTCTGGAGAGAGATATTCGAGCTTGATCAATTCGCCACGTCGGTCCTGACACAATTCCATCAATGAACCGGTGTAATCCTTTGGCGTAATAATGCTGACTCGGAAAAACGGTTCTTCAATTGAACCTATATATACAGTCGCCGGCAAGTCAGCAGGGTTGTCAACCTTCACCTTTTCGCCATTGGTTTTATTGACCATGTATTCCACGGACGGTGCTGTAGCGATCAGCGCCAAATTGAATTCGCGCTCCAAGCGCTCTTTCACAATCTCCATGTGTAACAAGCCAAGGAATCCGCATCGAAAACCAAACCCAAGCGCACCCGACGACTCTGGTTCGTAAGCAATTGATGCGTCATTGAGTTTGAGACGCTGCAAGCTTTCACGCAGGTTTTCAAAGTCATCGCCATCAATCGGAAACAGTCCGCAAAATACCATCGGCTTTGGATCGCGATAGCCATCGAGAACTTCGGTTGCCGAGTTGATTGCAGTCGTCACGGTCTCACCACTACGCGCCTCGCCAACATCTTTGATACCTGCGATCAGATAGCCCACTTCGCCAGGCCCAAGCTCGGCAACTGGCGTCGACACCGGCATACGTGCACCAATCTCGATCACTTCATGCGTCGCCTTGGTCTGCATAAACAACAACTTGCTGCCACTGTTCATTCGACCGTTCATTACTCGGATACTCGAAACCACTCCGCGATACGTGTCGTATTGCGAATCAAAGATCAGCGCCTGAAGTGGTGCATTTACATCGCCCTTCGGTGCTGGAATGCGAACGATGATTTCATCCAACAACTCGGGCACGCCCACACCTGTCTTTGCCGAGATGCGCAAGATATCTTCAGCAGGAATACCCAAGACCTTTTCGATTTCCATCGCGTATCGATCGGGGTCGGCTGCAGGCAAGTCAATTTTGTTGAGCACCGCAACAATTTCCAGATTGCTTTCGAGAGCCAAGTAACAGTTGGCAAGAGTTTGCGCCTCAATCCCCTGGGCGGCATCCACAACAAGCACTACGCCTTCGCACGCGGCAAGTGAGCGACTTACTTCATACCCAAAGTCAACGTGACCAGGTGTATCGATGAGGTGAAACGTGTGACCCTTCCAAGGCACACGCACATTTTGCGCCTTGATCGTGATGCCACGCTCACGCTCGAGATCCATTGAGTCGAGATATTGGGCGCGCATGTCGCGTGACTGCACAGCCCCTGTCATCTCCAAAATGCGGTCAGAAAGGGTCGACTTGCCGTGGTCGATATGGGCAATGATCGAGAAATTTCGGATTGTTGCGAGATCCATTGAGGCGATTCAGTTCTGCTGGGCCAGGTTTTGTTGGTGACGATGGCGCTACAGCCCTCAAATTCTACAGTTGGGGCTACGCCCTAGTCGCTGTTAGCCTAAACAGTCCTGAAATCTTCAGGGCATCTAACGAAAGAATGGGTAGTCGAAGTGGCAAATATCAAGAGCCAAAAGAAGCGAATCCTCACCAACGCCAAGGCCACCTCGCGCAACCGCGCGACGAAGAGCGAAGTGCGTACACGCTTGAAGAACGCCACCGAGACAATCGGTACTCCTGAAAACCCAGAGGCATTGCGCCTCGCCGTCAAGCGCCTCGATATGGCCGCTTCAAAGCGTGTTATTCACCCTCGTCAAGCAGCTCGCAAAAAGAGCCGCCTGATGAAAAAAATCAACGCCGCGAAGTAAACCTTCCCCCGGTTTTTGCATGCTGCGGTGCGCCGCCCATGCGACTGAGTCTTGCGACCAGGATTTCCATAATCAGTTCCTCTTCTAAATCCTTGCCTCCGCGCAGATCAACGTCTGCCCTAGCGAGCAATTGCAAGGCGGCCGAAATATTGGCATTACCAAGTCGCCGATAAGCCTCCAAATATTTCTTTCCTTGAAATTCGCTTTTCGCCCCGATGATTGTCATTGCTTCGTTCGAAGTGTGTACTTCTGGCCCATCAAGTTTGAGAAGTTTCACATAGTGATTATGCAAAAGCGCCATCAATTGCATCGGGTGGTACTCACCACTACGAATCATTCGTCGCAACATCGCGATTGCCTTCGGCGAGTTTGAGAGATCGATCGCATCGGTCAAATCCCAAGGCTTGACACTGCCCTCTTGTCCAAGGAATGGCTCAATCTCATCTATGGTGAGTTTCTTGTTGGTGCCATAGGTAGAAATCAAAACCTCGATTATCGAAGGCAGTCTGGCTTGGTCTTCACCAAGCCAATCAATCAACATTTTGAGCGCAGCGGAATCAATTCTGAGCCCAGCTTCGGTGAGTTGTTCTTGAAACCACATCGAGAGTTCGTTGAAACGACTTGGTGGAGACGTATTTATAGTTGTCGCACCTGCTTGCTTGAGCGCATCAGTGATTGATTTCGCAAGCTTGCCCGATCCTGTGAGCACAAGTTGCGTGTCTTCGAGTGGCTGAGCAAGATATGCGACCAAGGGTTTGAGTTGATCAACCGTTGCCTCACCAATGCCCCGCAACACCACCACACGCTCGCCGCCAAAGAGCGAACCCGTTTGCGCTCCGATCATGGCGTTAGCAATTTCCTGGTCTCTGTCGTCGGCGCCAAGCGTTTCCAGATCATGACTGAGCAACATGGTGTTGCGGTCGCCATCGCCGATGAGCTGCGTGACGAGGTCGGTGAGTTTGACAGAAACCAATCTGGCATCACTGCCCGTAATTAAAAAGATCGCCACGCCGATATTCTCGCAGAAATAACCAACAAAGCCACGATGCCCCAACCCAAGGCATTAACACTGCCTTGTAACGACATGCGCTCGCCAAGTGCTGCCACCCACCAGACCCACCGCACCGCAATCTCGATCGGCCACATCAGAGCCGTCACGCATCCAGTCATGACTGTGCCGCTCGAAACTTGACTCAAAATTCCTGCCAACATTCCAAGCGGAATTCCCACCAACATCACCGCACCCGCAATAGGTACTGCCAACAAGTTGGCAACAAGTGCAATCACTGGCGCACTGTGAAAAATAGTTGCCGTAATTGGCATCACTC
>JBIKZO010000072.1:0-7935 GCA_044354675.1 Ilumatobacteraceae bacterium
TTTGCGAAACCTCAAGCGCACCTCTATCGGCGATTTCACAATTGGCGAATCGCATTCGCCAGAATCTGCAGTGTTGTTGTCTCCGATAACTGCATTGCGCTCAATGACTCAAATCATTGTGGATGCCCCAACTGCCGACATGGTGCGACATGGGCGAGTGTTGCCTGCATGGAAAGAAAGTGCACCCTGGGCAATCGTGGATGAGCAAGGGGTGTTGCTTGGTGTGTACGACGTGTTCGAAAGTCATGGTCAGGTGGATGTCACGCGCGCCAAGCCCACTGTGGTTTTAGCCGAAGCGATAGCGTAAAAAGCCATGCAAGTAATCCGCGATAATCAGCCGAGCGATAGCTCGAAGCGTTCGGTTGTAACGATCGGCGCGTATGACGGTGTGCATCGCGGCCATCAGGCTGTGATTGGCCAAGTAAGAAAAGAAGCACAGCAGTTGGGTTGTCAAAGCGTTGTTGTCACTTTTGATAAACACCCTGCATCGGTTGTACGACCAGCGTCTGCACCAAAGTTGCTTACCGATCTGGATCAGAAGCTCGAATTGTTGCAACAAACTGGCATTGATGCCACCTTGATTGTTGAGTTCAACAGGGAACGTTCAACCGAAGACCCAGCCTTGTTTGTGAAGCGAGTTCTCGTAGACACTTTGCGAGCCCGAGTAGTAGTGGTGGGCGAAGATTTTCATTTTGGTTTCAATCGAGGTGGCAATGTCGCAATGCTGCGCGAACTTGGCAAGCAATTTGATTTCCAAGTTGAACCAGTCAAGTTGATTGCCCGCCCTGATGGGGTGGAAGAGCCAGTGAGTTCAACATCCATTCGCCGCGCACTTGCCGGTGGACAGGTAGAAATAGCAACCAACCTTTTGGGACGTGCCTATGAAATGCGAGGAGTTGTAGTTAACGGCGACAAACGGGGTCGATCAATTGGCTTTCCGACGGCCAATGTTGAAGCTCCTAACGCAATGTGTTTGCCTGCCGACGGTGTTTATGCGGGGAGATTTCGGTGCGATGATGGTTCGGTGCACGCGTGTGCGATCAATCTCGGTCGTCGACCAACTTTTTTTGAGCATGCCGATCATTCGTTGCTTGAGGCGCACTTGCTCGACTTTTCCGGCGATTTGTATGGACAAAAAGTAAGTGTGACGTTTGAGCACTTCTTGCGTAGCGAGCGAAAGTTTGATGGACTAGAAGCAATAAAGACGCAGTTGCAACTCGACGTTGCCGCCGCTCGTCTCGCACTCCAGTAGCGCCGGGCACAATTCCAAAATGATCCAAGAGCAGTTGTTTCTGGGATTTTGCATATATACGATAAAGTTGATCATTATGGTCAGGATTAGGCTAACCTTATGAATCAACAAGAAAAGCCCGATAACACAAGGAAAACCAGTAAATACCAAGCGATTTCACCCAATAACCGATTGAAGGGAATATGTATGTCAGGTAGATCAGCCACTTATCGAAGAGGATTTAGGGCTCGAACGGCGATGGCATTGTGCATCGTCGCGGGACTCTTAATCCCAGCAGCCAATGTTTCGGCCAATGCTGTTTCGGCAACAAAGTCGACCACGCCAACGATTGTGGAAACGTCATGGTTGGAGCAAAATCTCAATAATGCCAAAGTTCGGATTATCGAGGTCAGCACAGACCCAGGTCTTTACGAGAAGGGGCACATCGCAGGTGCAACCAAGTTTGTATGGCACACCGATTTCGTGGATCCGGTCAATCGAGACATCGTTGAAAAAGATCGATTCCAGAAGCTCGCTCGTGCGGCTGGAATCAATAATGACACGACGGTTGTTTTGTATGGCGACAAAAACAATTGGTTCTCGGCATGGGGCGTGTGGATTTTCAAGACGTACGGCATCAAAGACGTGCGCATTCTCAATGGTGGTCGCGACAAGTGGATCAAAGAAGGTCGTGCAATCACTCCAATTCCACCAGCAATTCAAAAGGGAAACTTCACGGCAACTGCTGCCGATCTGAAGTTGCGAGCATTTTTGCCGGACGTGGTGAAAATTGCGAAGAAGACCGACAAGACAACCAAGTTGGTTGACATTCGTTCGGCCGATGAGTTCAGTGGAAAGATTTTTGCACCTGCAGGCTTTCAGGAATTAGCAATTCGCGCTGGCCATATTCCTGGGGCAGCAAACGTTCCATGGTCGACTGCTGTCGGAAGTGACGGCGCATTTAAGTCACCGGCTGAATTGAAGAAAATTTATGCAGATGCAGGCATTGATGGCACTAAAAAAGTGATTGTCTATTGCCGCATTGGTGAGCGTGCAGCCCATACGTGGTTTGTGTTGAGCCAAATACTTGGTTACGACGTCAAGTTGTATGACGGGTCTTGGACTGAATACGGCAACTCGGTTGGCGTGCCAATCAGCAACCCATCAGGCACGGTGTGGGGCAAGGGTTAATGTCAAGCAGTCAAGTAGTCGTTGGTGGTCCCGCTTCAAGCGGGACCACCAACAACGTTTCAGGGTGGTCGCGATCTGACACCTTGCGCACGGTGTTGTCTGCGCTGATTGTTTTTTGTTTGATCGTTGGTGCCTATGTGCTTCAAGCCAGATCAAACGGTGATGCAACTCCTGCATTTTCATTGCTGATTGGCGCAAGCTTGGGAATTGTTTTTGAGCGTGGAAGATTTTGTTTCTACTGCATTTTTAGGGAAGCGATTGAGGAGCGAGTCACCCGTCCACTTCTTTCAGTGATTGCCGCACTCATCGTTGGGGCGATTGGACATGCGGTGTTATTTGGTTTGTTCTTGCCAAATCCCAAAGGCGAAGGTCTGCCGCCCAATGCACATATCTCACCTGTCAGTATTCCTCTGATTCTCGGAGCCTTTGCTTTCGGTATTGGAATGGTGCTCTCTGGTGCTTGCATTAGCGGGCATTTATATCGTTTAGGTCAAGGCTATTTACGCGCCATTCCTGCGCTGTTTGGATCTCTCATCGGTTTTGGTTTGGGATTTCTCACATGGAACACGTTGTATCTCAATCAAATCAGTTCGAGCCCTTTGTGGTGGCTGCCACGTTGGTTGGGCTATGGCGGTTCGTTGGTCGTAACGATTGTTGTGCTTGGATCACTCGCAATATATGTGTTTGTGCGAGATACATCGACGACAGAGCAAACACAACCGGCGAACATCTCGTCTCTCTCGCAAGTGCGCGACATGGTGTTTGTTCGGCGTTGGTCTCCTGCGATCACGGGTTCAATTGTTGGACTCATCGGCGTGTTCGCGTACCTGCGTGTGTCTCCATTGGGCGTAACTGCACAACTCAGCACAGTTTCGCGAACATTTCTTGACGGTCAGGGAAAACTTCCTGAGGTGTTGCACGGCATTGATTTGATGAAAGGCTGCGTCGGTGTTGTTGCCAACGCCATCACCAACAATGGATGGCTAGTCATCGGAATGGTGGCTGCATCATTCGCTGCAGCACTTGGAGGAAATAATTTCTCTGTCACAAAGCTCACTGTTGGAAACTCTCTCACCGCGTTGTTGGGTGGCGTGCTACTTGGTTGGGGTTCAATGACTGCGCTTGGCTGCACGGTTGGCGTCCTGCTTTCGGGAGTGCAAGCATTTGCGCTCTCCGGAGCTGTTTTTGGGATCGCTGTATTTGCTGGTGTCGTTGTCGGTCTAAAACTAAAACTTCATCGCGTTCGTTAACTCGACAAGATTGCGGGTTCTCGATCGGGACGACCGTATGTTGTGTCGCGTTGCAAGAGGGAACGACCAATTGGCTCGGTGATTGCGCGAAATGCATCTTCGGTCATGCCCTGACCATGGCTTGCTCCTGCCGCACGAGAGATGTTTTCGTTCATCAATGTGCCACCCATGTCGTTGCAGCCTGCTTGCAACAATTGGGCAGCGCCAATTGGACCGATCTTTGTCCACGACACCTGAATGTTGTCAATCAGGCCGTGGTAGGCGATGCGCGCAATTGCATGCATTAACAACGTTTCTCTGAATGTTGGTCCGCGGCGCGACTTGTGCTGCAAGTAAATAGGTGAAGCCATGTGCACGAAAGGCAGGCCAACAAATTCGGTGAAGCCGCCGGTCTGTGCTTGTAATGCACGAGTGCGCACGATGTGTTTGGCCCAACTGTTTGGATGCTCGACGGATCCAAACATGATCGTGATGTTTGAACGCAAGCCTGCCTCATGAGCCACCTGATGGCACTCGAGCCACTCTTCGGTGTTGATCTTGTCTGGACACAAGATTGCGCGAATGTCGTCGTCCAAGATTTCGGCTGCAGTGCCTGGCAGTGAAGCAAGACCAGCATCTTTGAGTCGCATGATGTAGTTGTAGAGCGGCTCTCCTAGGCGCTTGGCCCCTTCGGTTACTTCGAGCGCAGTGAAACCATGCACATGCATCTCTGGCACTGCATTTTTCACTGCTCGCGTGACATCGATGTAATAGTCGCCGTCAAAGTCTGGGTGAATGCCGCCCTGCAAAGTGACCTCGGTTGCTCCTAAGTCCCATGCCTCGCGTGCACGATTGGCGATGTCGTCGAGAGTGAGCAAGTAGGGAGTGCCTCGCAAGTTGAGAGAGAGAGGACCTTTAGAGAACCCGCAGAACTTGCACTTAAATGTGCACACATTGGTGTAGTTGATATTGCGGTTGTGCACCCACGTAATTGCGTCACCCACAACTTGTTTGCGCAAGTCGTCAGCAACTCTTGCAATAGCGCGCACTTCTTTGCCACGAGCGCTAAAGAGTGTGACAATCTCGGCTTCGTTGATTCGCTGTCCGAGTCGAACTCCGTGCAGAATTTCTGCAATTGGGCCTCGCAATGTGTCGACATCAACCTCGTCAAAAGGTGTGCCGTCATGCTGCGAACCAATCAATGATGGTGGCGGATTGTTTGCACCCGAATACCACTGTGTTGAGCGATGGCCAATCAAAACAACTTCGGCGCCGTCCAACACCACGTCTGCTGCAGTGACTTTTTCTGGCCACACCTGACCCGGGTCGTCGCGACCCAAACCTTCTGCATCACTTCGATCTTGAATAGGGAAGTGCAACGCTTCATCCACCCACACTGTTGGGTTGATTGCAAACTCTGGATAGATAGTCAGACGAGGTGCAAGTGCTTTGCCTCGAGCTTCAGTGACTACGCGAAGTTTGTCAAGCGCTGGCCAAGGGCGTTCTGGATTGACATGATCCGCCGTGATTGGAGAAACGCCACCCCAATCGTCGATGCCCGCGTCGAGCAAGATGCCAAAGTCGTCACTTAGATTTGGAGGAGCTTGCAAGTGGATGCTTGGCGGCAAAATGATGCGCGCAGCAGCAATAGACCACAAGTATTCGTCTTGTGGGCAAGGTGCTTCGTGTTGCATGCCGGTGCGTGGCTTTGGCAAAAAGTTTTGGACGATCACTTCTTGCACGTGACCATGTCGAGCATGCGAAGTAGCAATTGCTTCAAGCGCATTGATTCGATCTTCGCGAGTTTCGCCAATTCCCACCAAGATGCCAGTAGTGAATGGAATCTTGAGTTCGCCAGCCCACTCGAGCGTGTCGAGCCTGCGTTGTGGAACTTTGTCGGGTGCACCTCGATGACAATCAAGGTCGTCGCGCAACGATTCGATCATCATGCCTTGAGATGGCGAAACGCTGCGCAACATTGCCAACTCGTCTTTATACAACGCGCCGGCATTTGCATGCGGCAACAAACCAGTTTCTTTGAGTACGAGTGCTGCCATGTCGTGCAAGTAATGCACAGTTGAGTCGAAGCCGTTTGCCTTCAACCATTCGGCGGCTACGTCGTATCGCAACTCTGGGCGCTCACCCAATGTGAAGAGTGCTTCGTGGCACCCAGACTTGGCGCCTTGCTTGGCAATTGCCAACACTTGATCGGCGGATAGATATGGATTTTCGAGTCGTGCTGGTGGCTGCGCAAATGTGCAGTAGCCGCATTTGTCGCGGCACAACATGGTGAGCGGAATGAAAACTTTTGGCGAGTATGTAACCCGGCTACCAAACTGGCGGTCGCGCACCGTGCGCGCATCAGCCAATAACTGATCAAGGGGTGTTTCAAGCAAGCGCTGATGTATCGACAACTGAACCCTCCGTGGGCCTGAATGAAGTTGGATTGCCAGCGCCCGACCAAGTTGCTTCACCGTGTTAGAGGGGCGAAGTTTCCTGTAATTGTCGTGCGATCTCAACCATAGCGGCTTGAGACGTCAGTATCAATATTTTCGGAGTAGTTAGATCTTGCCGAGGGCAGAAAACAGCGCTCGCACATTGTGGCCGCTGATGGGGACGCGATGACCAGTGCGACTGATGAAGCCCAACTGCACGCCTGTTGCTGGGTCGACAACGGTAAAAAGCTGTTCGTGTCCGGCTGCATCAACAACTACGTCGGTCAGTAGGGGAATGCCTGCTGCTGCCAGTGCCTGTTGCACAAAGCCTGCATTGAGTACCTCGATAGATATGTGTTGGACACCCGAACCATGCGCATCCAAGTGTGCGCGCACCGCAGGGTCATTGCCTGGGCCTACGAGCACAACAGTTACACCACCGGCATCGGCTGTCATGATGTCCGCATCTTCGGTTGCTCGCACCGCAAAACCAATCGATGACAAAAATGCTGAAGCAGATGAAAGATCGACGACTGCAACTACAACATGGTCGATGCGCACTGCAACAGTGTCAAGCGCACTCAGCAGTGTGTCTGCAATTTTTACTGGATCAGTGCTTCCACGATCGTGTGCGACTTCGATGCGATGTGTTTCGGAAAGCACGATGCGAAACAACTGTTCGGCAAAGTCGGCGTCAACTCCACTGTTGATCGCCCATTGACGTCGAGTGGTGAGTACTTCGCGCACTCGCTGTGGTTGAATTACTGCGGTTGATGAACCGGCTTTGACTTCGGCAACTTCTTTGCACACTTCCATGCGCTGTGCAAGCAAGGCAACAATCGCTGCGTCTATCTGGTCGATCTTCTCTCGGAGTTGTGGAAGATCGCGTGTCATTTATTTTCCTACCAATGAGCGCCACCAAGAGCGCTTGGACTTATGTGGCTCAACAAGTTTTGCAACATGCTTTGCAAGCACGTCCATTTCAATGTTGACAGCGTCACCAGATTTGCGCACGCCCAACGTTGTGACTGCACAAGTGTGTGGAATCACTGCAACACGAAATGTGTCGGTGGTGAGATCGAATGCAGTCAACGAAATGCCATCAACTGTGACCGAACCTTTTTCGACGATCAAATGCATCAAGTCGCGAGGAATACGAATTACCAAATCAGGTGCGGGGGAGACAACATTTCCAACAGCATCAACGTGACCGAGCACCATGTGTCCACCCAATCGATCACCAAGTGCCATCGGACGCTCGAGGTTGACAACATCTCCTGCATGCAGTGCGCCAAGGTTGGTGCGCAAGTACGTTTCTTCGCTCACATCGGCATCCCACCAACTCGAGCCATCGGTGGCCACCACGGTGAGACAACAGCCGTTGACCGCAATAGATGAACCGAGTGTCGAGCCCTCGAGGGCGAGAGAGGCATTGACCCGCAGGCGACTGCCGTCTCGTTGGGCAATGGTGCCTAGTTCTTCGACGATCCCAGTGAACACAGCAATTCACACTACTTACCCCGCCTATATATATGGGTAGCTGTTTGGTGGGGCATTTTGCACCGATAGAGTGGTTATGTCCATTGGGGCTTCCTGCTCTGGTGTGATGCTGTTGGTCATCCGACTGATAGCGACCTCAACTTCTCGCAATTCGGCGAGAAAACGAAAGGCATTACCGTGGCTATTGCTGCAAAAAGCGACACGATATCCAAACACCGGATTCACGCAACCGATACAGGTTCCCCAGAAGTGCAGATTGCACTCTTGACAGAACGTATCAATCACCTTACCGAGCACCTAAAGAGTCACGATAAGGACCACCACAGTCGTCGAGGTCTCTTGATGATGG
>JBIKZO010000149.1:0-2592 GCA_044354675.1 Ilumatobacteraceae bacterium
GCCTTGCCAAAACTCGAACGTAATTGGCTCAATTACCCAACCACCCCACATGGGTGGCCGAGGCACATTGGCACCCTCAAATTGCTTTCGGTATTGCTCGAGTCGTTCGACCAACACCGAGCGATCGCCAATCACTTGTGATTGCGGTGAAGCCCATGCACCGAGTTGTGATTCGCGAGGTCGCGATGCAAAATACTCATCACTTTGTGACTCCGCGACTCTGCGAACGGAACCACGAACCCGAACTTGGCGGTGCAAGTCGAGCCACGAAAAAACTGCTGATGCAACTGGGTGCGATTCCAGTTGTGCGCTTTTGTCACTTGTGTAGTTGGTGTAAAAAACCAGACCGTTTGCATCAACTTGACGTGCAAGCACAATGCGAGCGTCGGGTATTCCATCATCGGCAATGGTCGCCACCGACATTGCATTTGGTTCTGCTACTCCGGCAGATGCGGCCTGTTCGTACCAAGCGTTCCATTGCACAAATGGATCATCTTGCAGATCATTGCGTTCGAGCCCTGCGGTTTCGTATTGAATGCGGCGATCCTGCAGGGACATGACTGCAAACCAGCGAATTACTTTGGAGAAATGCGCGTGATGCCGCGCATGTACGGGTGCAACGCTTCGGGAATTATTACTGAGCCGTCTTGCTGACGGTTATTTTCGATAATTGCCGCCCACACACGTGGCACTGCAAGAGCTGATGCATTTAATGTGTGCGTCATCTCGGTGCCTTTTTGACCTGTGCGCTTAAAACGAATGTCGGCACGACGTGCTTGATAATCGCTGAACCAACTGATGGAACTCACTTCGAGCCACGAGTCTCCGCCTGGCACGTAAACCTCGATGTCAAAACTGCGGTGATGGCTTTGACCCAAGTCGCCAGTGCAGATTTCGATAATGCGATATGGCAAGCCGAGTGCAGCGATTGTTCCTTCTACGCGACGAACGAGTTCTTGCAACATCTCGGGTGCTTGCTCGGGCGTCGTGACCGACAAGATTTCTACTTTGTCGAATTCGTGCGTGCGCAACATGCCGCGTGTGTCGCGACCAGCCGAACCAGCCTCGCGTCGATAACACGATGTGTGCGCCATGTAGCGCACAGGCAGCATTGCTTCATCGAGCACTTCGCCTGCATGGATAGACGTCAGTGAAGACTCGGCGGTTGGAATGCACCACAGATCGTCGCGCTCAATCGCATATGCGTCGTCGGCGAACTTTGGCAACTGGCCAGTTGCAGTGAGAGTTGCCGTAGTGACGAGAGATGGCGGACGGATTTCTTCGAATGCATCGGCGTTACGGTCGAGCGCAAGTTGGCAGAGTGCTCGAGCCAGCGTCGCTCCTGCTCCGCGTTGCATCGTAAACATTGCGCCACTGATCTTGACGGCTCGCTCATTGTCGAGAATGCCCAAAGCAGTCGCTGTCTCCCAGTGGGGCACGCGCTGGTAGTCGGGAAACGATGCGGGCATATTGATTGGCCCAGTGATCGTTGGGTTCTCGTGGTCACCCGCACCGTCAACCGCGTCGGGGTGTGGCGTATTGGGAATGCGCAGCAGCACATCGCGCAGAGATTCGGTGAGTTGGTCGAACTCCGCAACCAGTGCCTGTTCGGCGTCACCGAGCGAACGGCTTTGTGCCATCAAGGCTTCTGCTGCGTCGTTGTCACCCGAGCGGCGAAGGGCACCCACCTGTTTGGAGAGGTCATTCACTTTGGCACGAGTGGTGTCTCGTTCGGTCGTGATATCACGCAATCTGGCGTCGAGGGTCTCGGCTTCTTTGAGCTGTACAAGAAGCTCAGGTTTATGTCGTCGCGCCAACAAAGCACGGACCATCTCGGGGTCATTTCGCAAAAGTCGAACGTCAATCACTGAGAATTCACTTTAGCGTTGCGGCGTGGCGCAACGGGTCTGATTTGCGTACGCTGATATGCGTGAGTACGACTGCTGCAACAACTGGCGATGCCGCCGTACAAGTAGACCAGTTGGTGATGCGCTACGGAGCGGTTACTGCTGTTGAGCAAGTCTCGTTTAATGCGCACGCGGGTCGGGTCACGGTCATTCTTGGACCAAACGGCGCAGGCAAGACATCAACTATTGAGGCATGCGAGGGCTTTCGATCAGTGACAGGTGGGTCGGTGCGTGTGTTGGGTCTCGATCCACAACGAGACCGCAAACAACTGAACAAGCGCATTGGTGTGATGTTGCAAGATGGTGGCATCTACCCGACTGCTCGCGTAGGCGAAGTCGTTGCCCATTACTGCAGTCTCTATGGCAAAGGTGTTGTTGCAACCGAAGTGCTCAAAACCGTAGGTCTTGAGCACCGCAACAAGAGCACCTGGAAGAAGCTCTCGGGTGGCGAACAACAAAGGCTTTCTCTCGCGCTTGCACTGACCGCACGGCCGGAAGTTGCATTTTTGGATGAACCGACATCGGGCGTTGACGTCAACGGTCGTGACATGATTCGTGCTGTCATCAAAAATCTTGCATCAACTGGTTGCGCCGTTGTGCTTGCAACCCACGAGCTGGATGAAGCCGAACGGTGTGCCGATGACGTAGTCATTTTTCATCAAGCCAAAATTGTTGCCAATGGTTC
>JBIKZO010000073.1:0-7817 GCA_044354675.1 Ilumatobacteraceae bacterium
TTCTCGACGCCTTTGTGCTTGACATCAAAATCTTTGCGTGGACAACTCCGTGCATCTTGATCGTTGCGGTTTTAATTGCTATCGCCCGCAGCACGCGCACTCCTGCACTATTTCCAGTGCGTATCTTCGTTATCGCATACACCGACATCATGCGCGGTGTGCCAGTGATCTTGTGGATCTATCTCGTTGGGTTTGGTGTGCCGGGCATAGGTCTTGAGCGTCCGTGGAACTCACCCTTAATCTGGGGATCTGTCGCACTTGGAATGACGTATAGCGCGTACGTTGCAGAAGTATTTCGTGCAGGCATCGAAAGCGTCCACGAAAGTCAGCGCGCTGCAGCGCGATCACTTGGGCTTTCGAGTGCCCAAACCATGCGCCATGTCATCTTGCCCCAAGCAATTCGTCGCGTCGTTCCCCCACTGATGAACGACATGGTCAGTTTGCAAAAAGACGTTGCGCTTGTGAGTCTGATCGGCCCGATCGAAATCTTGCGTCAAGCCGGCATTGACAAAGCCAAGTTTGCAAACTTCACACCATTTGTAGGCGCAGCACTCATCTTTCTCGCAATTACTATTCCACTCACTCGCCTAACCGACTGGTTGCTCACTCGCGAACGCGACCGCACCGGAGCGAGCAAAATCCGATGAGCACAAATTTATGAACGCGAAACTCACACTCAATTCCGTTGCCAAATCATTTGGTGACAATCAGGTATTGCGCGACATCAGCCTGACGATCAACACCGGAGAAGTCATCTCATTCATCGGTGCTAGTGGCTCTGGCAAAACAACACTGCTGCGTTGCATCAACTTGCTCGAAACAGTTGATAACGGATCGATTCTGCTCGACAGCACCGACATCACGGCCGTTGGGCTTGACGCCAACCCCATCCGTCGCCGCATCGGCATCGTGTTTCAGAGTTTCAATCTGTTTCCACACCTCAGCATTCGCCGCAATATCACGCTTGCACTCACCGAAGTGTTGGGTAAGTCAGCCGACGATGCAAATGAGACAGCAATCAATCTGCTTGCACGATTTGGATTGTCGGACAAAATTGATTCATACCCCGACCGACTCTCTGGCGGTCAGCAACAACGCGTCGCAATCGCTCGCGCACTTGCACTTAACCCCGAAGTGTTGCTGCTCGACGAAATCACCTCGGCTCTCGACCCCGAGTTGGTGGGAGAAGTACTCGACGTGGTGCGCGAACTCAAAGGCAGTGGCATCACACTGTTACTCGCCACACACGAGATGGGTTTTGCTCGCGAGATTAGTGACCGCGTGTGTTTTCTTGCCGACGGCGTTGTGGCCGAGATGGGTCTACCAGAACAAATCTTTTCGCACCCAGCCGACCCTCGCACACAACAATTTTTGCAACGCGTGATTGCTGCCGGCCGCTTGCGCGGCTAGTTATTAGTAAAACTAATTTCAGGCATCTGGCAAGACATAGTCGGCATACTGCTCGCGCAATGTCTTTTTAGAGAACTTGCCAACGCTCGTCTTTGGCACTTCATCAATAAACACCACGTCGTCGGGCACTTGCCACTTGGCCAGACGCGGACGCACATAATCGAGCACTTCTTCTTTTGTCAGAGTCTCACCGGGGTTGAGCACTACGCATGCGAGCGGACGCTCCGACCACTTTGGATGCGTCACGCCGACAACTGCAGCTTCCTTGATTTTGGGGTGCGACATCAATTCGTTTTCTATCTCTACCGATGAGATCCACTCGCCGCCCGACTTGATTAAGTCTTTGGTGCGATCAACCAAACGGATGCGGCCCTGAGCGTCTACGGAAGCGACGTCTCCAGTGCGCAACCAACCGTCAGCGGTAAAGCTCTCGCCTGCACGCGCATCGTTGTAATAGGTGGACGCAATCCAATTGCCACTGCACTGCAGTTCTCCACTTGTTTCGCCGTCCCATGCAACCGGGTCAGTGGTGCCTGGCACGACAACGCGGGCGTCAACACCAAATGCGATCTGGCCGACAGTTGTGCGCAACTCTGCTTGCTCTGATTGTGGAAGTAATTGATCTGCCGCCGAGAGCATGCACACCGCTGCGATTGGACTTGTTTCTGTCATGCCCCACGCTTGCAAAATTGGCAAGCCTGTCTGTTCGCGATATCCCTCGCTCAATGCTTTTGGAACAGCCGAACCACCGCACGGAATCGCGCGCAACGATGAAGTGTCGCGACCTTTCAACTCTGGCAGCACTGCCATCCAAATGGTTGGCACACCTGCAGCAACCGTTACTTTTTCTTCAACAATCAAATTGGCAATTGCTTTGCCGGACAAGTCTGGACCAGGCATGACCAATGTTGCGCCCGACGCAACTGCTGCGTGAGCGAGGCCCCACGCATTTGCGTGGAACATCGGCACCACCGGCAAAATAATGTCGCTCTCCCGAGCACCAAGAGAGTCTGATGTCATTGCGCCAAATGTGTGTAAGTACGTCGAGCGATGGCTGTACACAACACCCTTTGGATTGCCCGTCGTGCCGCTTGTGTAACACATGCTGGCAGCCAGATTTTCGTCAGTGATATTGAACTCGACGCCAGGGGTGCCCTTCAATAGCGCCTCATAGTCGTGCAACTCAAAACCCTTAACAGAATCTGGAACATCACCTTTGCCGTCATCCATGATTACCAAATGTTTGACAGTGGTGAATGTTGGCAGCAATGGTGCGATCAAGCCAAATAGTGAGCGATCAATGAAGATCACTTCGTCTTCTGCGTGATTGGCGATATAGGTGAGTTGCTCTGGAAACAAACGGATGTTGAGCGTGTGTGAAACACGGCCCGTGCACGGTGGAGCAAAATACAACTCGAGGTGGCGCGCGGTGTTCCATGCAAATGTTGCAACGCGGCCATCTTTGCTAATGCCCAACTTGTCGAGCACTCCACCCAGCTGGCGCGTACGTGCTGCCCACTCACCATATGTAGTGCGCTCACGACCAGTTGCAGTTGCAGTGATGATCTGCTTGTCGCTGTGATATTTCTCGGCACGCTCAAACAAATGCACCAGCGTGAGTGGTGTCTCTTGCATCAAACCCTTCATAACGATCCCCCGTCTCTATGCGTCTCATCAAGTTAGCAACTCCGCTAGATTGCAAACAATGCGAAAAGCGGTACTCACACTTACAACGCTGTTATTTGTCATCGGCACCATTGGAAGCAATATCGGGCCAGCCTTGGTGGACGAAAACCCCAGGCTCGTGCTTCTCTTAAGTTCTCGAAATCGCAATCTCTTTGGCTCTGTGCCCTACATCGACTTGACGTCATACATAGCAATCGGTTTTCCACGCGTACTCATCGCGGGAATTGCGCTCTATCTCGTGGGTCGTTGGTACGGAGCAAAGGCACTCGGTTGGGTCGAAGGCAACATGGGTGAACTACCGGCCATTTACCGCTGGACAGAAAACGCTGTTGAGAAGGCCGGCAGTGTGGCCCTTGTGCTCATGCCAGGCAGCAACATTGTGTGCTTACTACTCGGCCACAAACGCATGGATCCAAGGCGTTTTGTGCCGTTACTCAGTCTGGGCATTGCGATAAAGCTCGCGGTCTTATGGCGCGGTGGCCAGATCTTTGCCGAAGAAATCAAGTCGTTTCTCAACTGGATCGAGAAGTACCAGTGGTACGTGGTGATGGCGCTGTTCGCACTGTCCATGCTCCAGTCGGTACGCAAGGGTCGACCGCAACAAAAATAGATTTGTCTTTTTTTGCTTGTTGGTGCGCAAGTTTGGCAGACTCTTTGCACTACCCCAAACAAGGAGCACCCCATGGCCGCAAAAAAGAAAACCAAAAAAGCAACCAAAAAAACAGCGAAAAAGGCTGTCAAGAAATCAGCAAAGAAGAATTCAAAGAAAGTTACGAAAAAGATAGTCGCAGCAAAGTCTTCCGTAACACTCGGCGGCAACAAAGTTTCGGTAAGTGGCAAACTTCCGAAGGTTGGATCACGTCTTCCAAAATTTGCACTCACCACTGGCAACTTGAGCGAATTTGGCAACGCTGACATCAAGGGTAAGCGCGTAATCTTCAACATCTTCCCTTCGATTGACACGCCAACGTGTGCAACGTCAACTCGCACATTTAACGAGATTGCATCAGGCCTGGACAACACCGATGTCTATTGTGTTTCTGCAGACTTGCCGTTTGCCCAGGGTCGCTTCTGTGGTTCTGAAGGTTTGGCAAATGTCAAGACCGCTTCATCGTTCCGCTCCAACTTTGGCTCAGTGTTCGGCGTAAACCTCACTAGCGGTGTGCTCAAAGGCGTCTTGGCACGCGCGGTAGTGGTCGCTGATACAGATGGCAAAGTTCTGCACGCAGAACTCGTAAGCGAAATTGCCAACGAGCCAAATTACTCAGCAGCAATCAACTCGCTGAAATAATCTAGATACCAAGGAAAGTGTCGAGCCCAAGGGTGAACCCCTTGTGCTCGGCAATTTTTTTGCATGCGAGCACAACGCCCGGCATAAAACTTGCGCGGTCAATCGTGTCGTGACGAATGGTCAGCGTTTGTGATTGCGTGCCAAGAATGACTTCTTGATTGGCCACAGTGCCGCGCATGCGTACTGCATGAATCGGAATGTCGCCAGGGCCTTTTGCTCCACGTGCACCCGCAATTGCTTCGTGCTTTGTAGGGTCACTCGCCCACTCATTGCTCGCCGCAGCCATGCGCTGTGCAGTTGCAATTGCGGTTCCACTCGGTGAGTCTGCTTTGCCGTCGTGATGCACTTCAATGATTTCGGCAGTGTCAAAAAATGGTGCAGCCATCTCGGCAAAACGCATCATCAACACCGCACCTACTGCAAAGTTGGCAGCAACAATGCAGTTGCTATTTGTGAATGACTTTTTGAATGTGTCGAGGTCTTCTTGTGTGAAGCCCGTCGTGCCAACAACGGCATGAATGCTGTGCATTGCAAGCCAAGGCAAATTGATGCGTGAAGCTGCGGCAACAGTGAAGTCGACTGCAACGTCTACATGTGCGTCGGCAAGTGCGCGCAACTCTTTCGAAATTGTGATTCCTTCAGCAGTAACGCCAGGTGCGGCATCGACTGCTGCAACAAGTTGAAGACCATCGGCGGCCGCAATTGCAGCACAGACTGTTGCGCCCATACGCCCTGCGGCGCCGATGACTCCTACTTTGATCATGAAACGAGGTTAGCCGTTAACAAAAACGGCATGAACTCAATTTCTAGTAATTAGCCGTTGAATTCGCTGTCGAATTGTTCTTCGAAGCTCACCGATACAGCATTGTCGCTGACCGGCTCTGCTGGGCGTGATCCACGGTTTGGCTCGCGACGTGCGCTGTTGTCGCCACGGCTACTGCCGCCACGATCATTGCCACCACGGCTGTTACCGCCACGGCTATTGCCGCCACGATCTCCACCACGGCTGTTACCGCCACGGTCATTACGACCGCCGCGATCTCCACCGCTGCGCTCTGGACGCGGGCCACGATCTCCGCCTTCACTAGGTCCACTTCCGGAACCCTTCATTGGCTCGCCATCTGGACCAATCAACGAGAGGCTGACTTTGCCACGGTCATCAATGTCATCGACACGGACTTGCACTTCGTCGCCGATGTTCAAGACATCTTCAACTTTGGCAATGCGTTGTCCGTTGCCCAACTTGGAGATGTGCACGAGGCCATCACGTCCAGGAAGGATGTTGACGAATGCACCGAACTGCGCGATGTTGACAACGCGGCCCGTGTAAGTAGCACCCAAGTCTGCTGTTGGTGGATCAACAATGGCGAGAATGCGTGCCTTTGCGTCTTCTACCTTGGCGTTGTCTGGTGAACCAATGGTGATGATTCCAGTTGCACCGTCATCCGAGACGTTGATCTCTGCGCCGGTCTCTTGCTGGATCGTGTTGATGACTTTGCCCTTTGGCCCAATCACTTCGCCGACCTTGTCCAATGGAATGGTGAACGTCACGATCTTCGGTGCACTTTCGGCAACCGTTGCGCGTGGTGCAGCAATTGCTGCGTTCATCACATCAAGAATCTTCAAGCGTGCTTCTTTGGCCTGCTGCAATGCTGCTGCCAACACTTCGCTTGGAATTCCTTCAATCTTGGTGTCGAGTTGCAAAGCGGTTACTGCGTCTGCAGTACCAGCAACTTTGAAGTCCATGTCGCCGAATGCGTCTTCAGCACCCAAGATGTCGGTAAGCGCGGTGTATTTGCCCTGATCAAAGATCAGACCCATCGCGATACCTGCCACTGGGGCGATGATTGGAACACCTGCGTCCATCAACGAAAGGCTTGATGCACAAACCGACGCCATTGAGGTGCTGCCGTTTGACGACAACACTTCAGAGACGAGACGCAGTGTGTATGCAAACTCTTCTTGACTTGGAACAACTGGGAACAATGCGCGCTCTGCGAGTGCACCGTGTCCGATTTCGCGGCGCTTTGGGCTACCTACGCGACCGGTTTCACCGTTGGCCCATGGAGCCATGTTGTAGTCGTGCATGTAACGCTTTGATGTCTCAGGTGTGATCGAGTCGATCATCTGGTTCATCTTCGGCATTGCCATTGTCAAGACGTTGAGCACTTGTGTCTCACCGCGCTGAAACAATCCGGTGCCGTGTGCAGTCGAGATCAAACCAACTTCGGCTGATACTGGACGCAAGTCGGCTGGCGCACGACCGTCGATACGGATGCCTTCATCAACAACGCGCTTGCGCACCAACTTCTTGGTGAGCGAACGAACTGCTTCTTTGATTTGCTTTTCTTGTGCAGGGAAGGCTTCTGCCAACTCAGCAAGAGTCTCGGCTGTTGCCAAGTCAATTGCTTCGTTGCGATCGCTCTTCAGTGCGATACGAATTGCTGGCTGCAACTTGGTGGTTGCTGATTTTTCAACTGCTGCAAACAACTCTGCCGAATAGTCAAGAACTGGTGTGTACTTGAGTGGCACGATTGGTCCGCGAGTTGCAATCACGCTGGCAACGAGCTGGCGCTGCAACTTGATTGACTCTTTGATGTACTGCTTGCACACTTCGAGACCGCCGGCGATGACTTCTTCAGTCACCTTCGGTGCACCCGCTGCGTAATAGGTGAAACTCTTTTCGGTTCCGCCTGCTTCGACCATCATCACTGCAACATCACCATTGTCAAGTTCGCGACCAGCAACAACGATTTCAAATGTTGCTTCTTCGCCCTCTTCGAATGTTGGATGAGGAATCCATGTGCCGTCCTGGCTGTAAGCCAAACGCACTGCACCAATTGGTCCATCAAACGGAATGCCCGAGATCATGAACGAAGCAGATGCTGCGTTGATCGCGAGAACGTCGTGTGGGTTTTCTTGGTCGGCACCAATAACGGTGATCACAACTTGTGTCTCGTTGCGGTAGCCATCTGGGAAGGCTGGACGCAATGGACGGTCTGTCAAACGACAGGTAAGGATTGCTGCTTGACTTGGTCGGCCTTCACGACGGAAGAATGAACCAGGAATTTTTCCTGCTGCGTATGCACGCTCTTCAACGTCAACTGTCAACGGGAAGAAGTCGATGCCGTCACGCACGCCCTTTGCGGCGTTTGCTGTTGCAAGAACAAGTGTCTTACCAACTTTGGCGATAACCGCACCTTGCGACTGCAAAGCGAACTTTCCGGTTTCGAAGGTGAGTGTTTTGTTGGTCCCAGAAATTGGTCCCGATACTGAAATGGCGTCAGCCATGATTGTTTCCTTTCGTCTCTGGCGCGTCCGTGACGATCATCCAGAGTTTGAGGAGCAACCAGATCGATTCCCAGTCGGCAATCTCGCAACTTCAGTCCGAATTGACTGGCTGCGTTATCAGCGACTGACAACCGAATCC
>JBIKZO010000074.1:0-7777 GCA_044354675.1 Ilumatobacteraceae bacterium
CGAGCAGATCATTTGTTCTTAATTCGGCTTTTCGTCCCACCTACAACATGGCAGCAAATCTCATTCGCTCTACTTCACAAGTGCAGGCAAGACATCTTCTCAACCTTTCATTCGCCCAGTTTCAAGCCGGCAAGGATGTTGTAGAAATACAGGCTCGTATCCAACGTCGCAGCAAGGAGAGAGATCGATTAATGCTGCAGGCCGAAAGCCCCTACGGCGACATAGAAGAATACCGACTTCGCAAATCGTCAAAAGCACTGCCTTCCGAGATCGATCAATCTCTCAGCGAATTGAGACCTGGAGACGTCATTGAAGCTGGCAGCATTTCTCATGTGGAGCGCATGGTGGTGCTCACCGTTGCCCAACGTGGTGATGGCACAAAAATTACGGCATTATCGCGCTCACGTTCTGTGCAGACATTCTCGGTGCGCGATTTCGTTCAGCCTGTGACGACACTCGGTTACGTCAAATTGCCTTCTCCTTTTTCACCGAATAACCAGAAATTTCTTAAAGAGGCTTCGTCACGATTATCGACTGCCAAGATCAAGCAGTCTTCCAAGATGAAACATGCGGCTAAGTCTCAGCAAGCAGAGCATCCAGTTGGTAGTGATCCAGATCTCAAGTTCCGACTCATTGCTGCTGAGTCTGCAGAGCGGATTGATCGCGAACTCGAGCAACTTGAAAAACGAGTGTCGAACAGTACACAGTCGGTGAGCAACAAGTTTGACGAATTGGTCAAATTGCTTACCGAGTGGGGGTTCGTTGATGAGTGGACTCTGACCCAGCGCGGTCAAATGCTTTCGCATATTTTTCATGAATCTGACTTGTTGATTGCTAACTGCGTCTCCGATGGCATCTTTGATGGTCTGAGTGCGTCAAACATGGCCGCTATGGCAAGCATCTTTGTTTTTCAGGCTCGCGGTGGCGAAGAATCAATCACTGCACATTTTCCGAACAACGAATTAAAAGTGCGCTGGAAGAGCGCTTCAAAATTGAGCCAGAAACTTGCAACTGCAGAGACAAATCATGGTCTAGTAGTACATCGTGGTCCAGAGGCTGGATTTATGGGTGCAGCGCTTGACTGGGCGAGTGGTACGCCGCTAGTCGATGTGCTCGAAGAAGACGAGCTCACCGCCGGTGATTTTGTTCGAACCATTAAGCAACTCATTGATTTGCTCCGTCAATTGTCAATTGTGCTCTTTGATGAGGAAGACAGAAATGCAGCCAGTAAAGCCGCCGAAATGTGCTTCCGTGGTGTTGTGGCCGCATCAAGTTCTGTTGGACGAATTGCGTCATGACGATAAGCAAGCACGGTCTGTATGGCACTCCAGTTTCGCGACCAACCACGCTGCATGTTTTACAAAGTGACCTAGAAATAGCACAACACTATTCTTCTGGTGATACGGCTACGACCTGCACAGTGACTCAGGGCAGCATTGCTCAGTCACTCGGAATCAGCAGCGGGAGGATTCAGGATCCAGAGCCCAATCAGCAGATGACGCTCGTGAACATCGATTTACTGCAAATTGACTACCGAACTACAACTTTATTGAATGCAAATGCAAAGTCAAGTACAACTTCTCGCATTGTCGTTGCGGGGTCAATCGCAATACAGCATCGCACTCTGCTTTCTACATGCTTGATTCTTTCGAACAGCGGTCTTTTGCGAAGTAGGGACGTATTGCCTCGAGCACACCCCAATGACGGATTTGTTGATGTGCTTGAAGTAGATCCAAAGATTTCCATTAGACAGCGGGCTATTGCCTGGCGTCGATCTGCAACCGGATCACACCTCCCGCATCCAAGTTTTCGGGTCAGTCGCTCGATTGATTTTCAATGGTCGGGTAGTCCTGCACACATGATCGCAGATGGAGTCACCTATAAAGGCGTGGTATGGCTTCAGTGCACGGTGCTTGCCGATGCGATGAAGTTGTACTTCTAGACCCTTAATCCCGATCTGCACCAGTCAAAACTTCTAGGATTACCCGTCGTGACCGTCTACATCCCCGAAGTATTTACCGAATCCGAAGCCGAGATATTGGTTCGATATTTCACCAACTTGGATGGCCCTGTTTTTGCGCTGGTCAATCTTCCAGAGGTTGTTAAGGGTGCTTTATTCGCTCGCTATAGCCGCAGCCCTAAAAGTCTTCGTCGATTGTTCCTTGATGAATTTGTCAATGATCTCGATCTCACAGGCGATCAAGGCGTCGATGCGAGGGCAGGTCTTTCACACGCCGAGGGTTTATACGAAAAGATTTTCGTTGAATACGGTGATGATTCGGTTGCGCAACTAGGTGGTGTTCACTTGGCTTGTGAGCAGGCATCCAATCTCTTGACAAAGATTCTTGAGTGGGGTCGCTTGATGAGCTACCTCGAACAAAGTACGCGCTACATCAACTACGACAATCGACTCGGTGGTCGCTACCGCTATTTCAGAGATCCAGAAATTCTTAATGGTCCATTTGGCACGCGATATGTCGGCGACATGGATCGTATGTTTGATACGTACAGCAGTTTGGTTACATCGGTAACGGATCATGTTCGAGCGACGATTCCGCGCTCGATCAACGATTCCGACTTTGTGTATCGACAAGCAACTCGAGCCAAAGCGCTGGATGCAGTGCGTGGGATACTTCCTGCCTCAGCACTCTCAAACGTAGGTGTGTACGGCACAGGACAGTCTTACGAATCCATGCTCTTGCGGATGCGTTCGCATTCATTGCCCGAAGCACGCCACTACGCGGACTTAATGCTCGTCGAACTTCGAAAAGTAATCCCAAGTTTCTTGCGTCGTGTTGATGTTCCCGAACGTGGTGGTCGATGGAGCGCTTATCTCGCTGAGAACCGTGACAATACAAGTCAGTTGGTCGACGATATGTTTGGCGCACTCGAACCAGAGCAAGTTCCCGAAGTTGTGTTGGTTGATTTCGATCCCGACGGTGAGAACAAACTGCTCGCGGCAATTTGTTATGCGCATTCGCATCTGCCGGAGTCGCAGTTACTCAAACGTGTCGAGAATCTTGACGAGGCCGAGAAGGTCAAACTGATCACCGCTTACGTCGGCAATCGCGAAAACCGTCGCCACCGACCCGGACGAGCATTTGAGCGCACCGACTACCGCTTTGACGTGCTCGGTGATTACGGCGCATTTCGTGATCTCCAGCGCCACCGCCTGCTCACCATTGAGTGGCAGAGATTGACCCCGCATCACGGCTATGTGATGCCGGAACTCGTGGCAGAAGCTGGGGTGGGAGAGCAGTTTGAAGAGGCTATGGCTCGCTCAGGAGCGCTCTATGACTCGTTGTTGCCCGACTACCCAGAACAAGCGCCATATGCGGTATCTATGGCCTACAGGCTTCGCTATTCAATGCAATTTAACGCTCGTGAGGCAATGCATATGCTCGAATTGAGGTCTGCTCCACAGGGACACCCCGCATACCGGCGGGTCGCTCTTGAGATGCATCGTTTGATTGCCCAACAGGCCGGTCATACAGCCATTGCAGCCGCTATGTCGCATATGACCACGGTTGCACCAGATCTTGAAAGGCTTGATTCTGAGCGCAAATCTGAGTCGAGGAGACAAAAGACCTAATTCGTTGATTTTGTGTTGAATTGGGCTATTGTTCGCGCGACAAGTGAAAGGGATAATGAATGTCAGACGACGAAATCATTGATGCAGAAGACCTAGATCCAGCGATGCTGATCGAGGTAGATCCAGATGCAGATGTTCTTGATGCCGATTCAATAGGCATCGAGGGCGACGAAGACTCATTTGGACTTGCCGACGACCTCACTGACGATCTTGCTGTGATCGATGAATCCGAAGACCCTGATGCCATTCCTGTAGCCACAGATGCTGCTGCCAAAAAAGCTGGCGATGACGACGACGACGATGACGATCTGCGAACAGAAGATGATGTCGAAGCCGATCTTGATTCGATTCTCAAGGAGAAACTCACCGCTGCAGACGACACACCTCTAGAAGACGAAGAAGACGGTGTCGTCGTTGATGACAAAACAGATGGCATGGAACGCTTGCAACCACGCCGACCTGACGAAACACAATGCACTCAATGTTTCTTGCTTGTTCGTAATAGTGCGCCTGGTTGTCCTGTCGAGGATGATGCATGTCCATTGTTCAAATAATCAAGCGCGTTGCGAGCCTCGGTCGTGATGTTGCACGCGACGCAGTCGATCACAACTCGGAATTTATAGAGCAGGTTGCCAAGCGAGTTGAAGAAGCCAAGCAACAAGAACTTCCCAAGATCAATCAAGAGATTCGCAACGCTCGCGTCATTGGCGAGATGGCCATCAAGATTGGCACTCAGAAAGTGCAAAAAATGGTGGATGAGTTTCAAAACAACTCTTCAGACGACAAGCCAAACGAGCACTAGTTTTTGTGACGAGCAAAGTACCGTTGTTCGCTGTTCGCAGTGCAACCGTTGCTGATGCCGTAGCACTGAGCGATCTTGAGCGTGAAGCCCGAATCGAGATAACCGCGTTTCGTGGTCACGAAATGTTGTTGAGCGAAATTGAAAGTATTGGAGCCCTGTGGGGTTCGACTGTTGGAAACACCCTAAGCCTTGTTCTCGTTGCCGAAACATCTGGTCAAATTGTCGGTTATGCAAAAGGCGACATCAGCGCTACAAGCACCATTTGTGTTGTCAGCCACATCTATGTTGATCGGATGGCACGACAAATCGGCATTGGTGCTGGGTTGATTGCAGAGCTTGCTCGCATTGCAAAGAGTCGAGGTTGCACAACACTTGATGCGCTTGCGTTACCTGGCGACAGGAAGATGAAGAATCTTTATGAACGTGTTGGCATGCCAGCACGTCTGCTTATTGCTTCAAAAACTCTTTAACGTCCTTGCCACACTGGTGGTCGCTTTTCGATAAATGCCGTCAGACCCTCTTTGGTGTCCTCTGATTGCAGAACTTTTCCAAACTCGGCATTTGTCATGTTGATCAGCGTCTCGTCATTTTCATAAGCTGCTGCCAAAACAATTTTGCGCGATGCCCACACGGCAAGTGGTGCGGCGAGACAAACGCGTGATGCCAACTCGAAAGCCGACTCTTCTGCTTTGCCTGGCTCGACTAAACGATTGATTAATCCAAGTGTGTAACCACGTTCAGCCGACAATGGTTGTCCGGTCAAAATGACTTCCATTGCTGTGGCTTGGCCAATGGCGCGTGGAAGTCGAAACAGACCGCCTGCACCAGCAATGAGATTTCGCATTACTTCAGCAAGTCCAAATGCCGAACGTGTTGTTGCCACAACCATGTCTGCGGCAAGCACAATCTCACATCCACCAGCGGTCGCTAGACCGTCGACAGCGGCAATGATTGGCTTCTTGCGTTGACGATAAACAAAACCACCAAAACCACCAAGCGCTGTATTGAGCGAATCAGCTTGTCCAGAATTAATTGCCTTGAGATCTGCGCCCGCACAAAAAACAGGTCGTTCTTGACCCGCAGTGTTTGCTCGCAAAATGCCAACCCAAACATTTGGATCTTCTTCCATCTGGTTGATGGCTGCCTCAAGACCCTGAGCCACATCGCCGTTTACAGCGTTGCGAGCCTCTGGACGATTGAGCGTGATGAGTGCGACTTTGCCTTGAACTTCATAGGTGACGACGTCTGACATATGTACAGACTATGAGATCGGGCTTACTCAGCGGAAGTCGGTGCTTCTGGCTCAGTTGCTACCGGCTCAGTTACTGCTGGTTCTGCAATTACCGGCTCAGTTGCTACAGGCTCTGTTATGGCTGGCTTTGCCGGTGCTGCTTTTGGCTTCACACGAACTGGGCGTGTAGGGCGCAGTGGACGCGGAGCAGTGACGCCTGGCGAAACCTCAATGCCGAAGAGCGAAGCGATCTGGGGGAGCAACGGGGAGAGGCGCTTTACCGTGGCGAGCAATGCCTCTGAAGGCTGCTGAGGCATTGTGGTCAGTTTTACTTGACCACGAATCGGTGAGAACGCAAGAGCTTCTAGCAACGCAATCCAACGATCAGGTGCAGTCTCGGTTGTAAGACCTGCGGTTGCTGCTTGGGCAAGTTTGGCGCCCAACTCCGAAGGAAACGGTTGACCAGCTTTTGGTGGCTCACTTGTCATCTTGAGCGCACGAACGGTGCGTCCAACCTTAAGCGCATCAGCAATGTCTGATAACCATAAAGTCTGCGCTGCGTCTTGACGTTCTTTCAGTGCAGTTTTCAATTCTGCTGCAAGTGCGCGAGTTGTTTCATCGCGCATCACCATTGGATCTTCGGACGCCACAACTACTGAGCGCAGATCGCGAAGATCAAGAGTTCCAAGATCTGATTTTGCTGCTTCAGCCTTGTCAAGCCAGTCGGCAACGCGAAGCTTAGGCAACAAGTTTTGCGCCATCGAGATTAAACCATCGGATGGAACCTCAGGTTTGCCGTCTTTGCGAAGTTGATCGTTTTGAATCTTGACTGCATCACGAACAGCCTTGATGCCACCCTCGAGTGCGCGCTCGGCTACACCACGTTGCTCGACAGGCAGAGTCTCAAGTACTGCGGTGCGGTGAACATGCTTTGGCTTCAGTCGTTTTGCAGTTGGACGCTTCGGCATCTCGGGCGGTGCCGTGAAGTGTGGTCGTGATGGTCTTGCTGGGCGTGCTGGACGACCTGTTGTGCCGTCTGGGCGAGTTGATGCAGGTCGTTTAGGAGCATTTGGATCGCGCTGTGGGCGAGCAGGACGACTGTCGCCGTCACGCTTACCTTTTGCATCGCGACCACCTTTGCGATCCGACTTAGGCTTCTCAGCAAGTTTTTGAGTTACGGGAGTGAACGATTTTTCGCTGGCGAGCATTTCGAGCATGTTGCCGCGCTGACCTTTTTCGCGCATCTGCACAACTGACAAAACCGAAATGCCATCAATGTCAAAATCGGCTTCAACTTTGAGTACATCGCCTGTCTTCGCGGTGGACGACAATAAGGAGCCGTTGACGACTCCCTTAGGAGATTTGGCCCCAGCGGCACGCCAAGTCCAGGTCCCATCTTGACGATTGCTGGTCAGTTCTATGTCGAGGCGGCGAGACATGGGGCTCTACGGTACAGCCATATGACCTAGTTCTCCAATGAGATCGCCGTGGAACTACCGTAATAATCATGACGATTTATGCATACGGAGACCGTGTACCTGTAATTCATGAAACTGCTTTTGTACATCCAGACGCTGTGATCATCGGCTCGGTCACAATTGGTGCAGAGTCAACCATCTGGCCAGGCGCTGTACTGCGCGGCGATGATGGCGAAATCATTATTGGCTCACGAACCAGCATTCAAGACAACACGGTGATCCACACAATGCCAAATCAACCAACGATCGTTGGAGACGATTGCGTGATCGGTCATATTGTTCATCTTGAGTCATGCACGATTGCAAATTCGGCACAAGTCTCTTCAGGCGCAATTGTTTTGCATCGAGCAGTTGTTGGCACTGGTGCGATAGTCGCTGCAAACTCTGTGGTTCTCAATGACACCATTGTTCCTCCGGGAGCATTGGCCGTTGGAAGCCCAGCGACAATCAAGGAAGGTCGCGCTCGTTCCATTGAGATTGAACTGGGTGCGCTTATCTATGTCGAGAAGGGCAAGAAATTTCGCACCGACCTGCGCAAAATCTCTGACTGACGACTATTCGAGTATCCGCAAGAGAGGCGTAATGTCAAGATGCTCGAGCATCGGCAAATACAGCCTTACTGCATCTTTTCGGAATTGCGTGCTTAAATCGGATCTGAAGAATTTCGCGCCTTC
>JBIKZO010000075.1:0-7737 GCA_044354675.1 Ilumatobacteraceae bacterium
TTGAGTGCCGTATTCGAGGGTCAAGTAATCCGTACGTCAGGTCAGCGACAAGATTGAAAAAAATCACCGCAGCACTTGCAACCAAAAACAACGCCTGCAACATCGGCAGATCAGTATTGCGAATGGCGTCTGCTGTGGCAAGACCAAGGCCGGGATACGAAAAGACGGTTTCGGTTGTGATTGCACCACCAATGACAAAGCCAAAACTAATTGCAATCGCAGAAACCGATGGCAACAATGCGTTTGGAACCGCGTGATGTGTCATCACATCACTCTCTTTCAGGCCCTTCGCTCGTGCGGTGGTCAAATAATCTTCTCCAAGTGTGTCCAACATTGATGTGCGCATGATGAGCGAATACGAACCCAAGTATCCCAGTGTGAGGGTGAGCGACGGCAACACCAAGTGGTGTACCCGATCCAGAAGTGAAGCAACAAAGCCATTGTTTGTTCCGACATCTCGCATGCCACCAGTAGGAAACCAACCAGTGCGCCCCGCCACGATTGCGAGCAGCAACATACCGAAGAAAAATTCGGGAGTTGCGTACAAAACCATCGTTGTCGATGTTGACACCCGATCAAATCGACTTCCCCTCGCCCATCCGGCCTTGGCCCCGATATACAAGCCGATACAAATAGTGAGAACCGTCGAAACGCCAACCAATATCAATGTCGCGGGAAGTCGATCGGTGATCTCGCGCAAAACTGGTCGAGTTGAGTCAAACGATCTTCCAAAGTCCAGTTGCAACGTTGACTTGATATACGCGACAAATTGATCCCATTTGGAGCCACTCAAGCCCATCCGACGAATCATCGTCTCTCGTTGTTCCAGACTGAGTTTGCTGCGGCCTCGATATTTGGTCAAGGGATCGCGATCAACAATCCGAAACAAAAAGAAGTTAAAGACAACTACCGCAAACAGCGTGAGCAGTGCTCCAACAATCTTCTTGACCACATAGCGATTACTCATCAATTACTTCTCGCCAATGATTGTTATGCGCGATCGTCTGCACTTTTCTTTCGACGACTTCGCACGAGAGTGAATACAACACCGGCAGCAACAAGTGCAATACCAATCACGACAATCGTGTTGGTTCCACCACCGCCGCCGCTGTCACCAGAAACAGGCTCCAGGTTGAGATATGCCGACGAGGTCTGAGTAAACATGATTGGTCCAACTTCGGCTGGTTGGCGCTCAAAGTTCTGCCACCTGTCCGAACGAAACGCTTGCAGGTTGTCGTACTTGAAGAGCACCGCGTACGGGCCATCGTTGACAAATATCTTGTGCATCTGTTGAATCAAGTCAGCACGCTTGGCTGGATCAAGTTCGACCTTTTGCTGTTCGTACAGTGCGTCGTACTCTGCATTGCACCAGTTGCCGTCGTTGTATCCGCCAACTGCCGGATCGGTAGGTACCGCAGAAGATGTGAAGTTTGACAACATGTTGTCTGGATCCGCATACGGAGACCAACCCCATGTATACAAATCAAACTCGCTCTTAGACTGAATCGCCGCAAGGCTGTCTTCGTCAAACGTCTTGACTTCGGTGGCGATACCAACGTCTTTCAAGAATCCTGTGATGAACGGTGTCGTATCTGCACCACCACCAACAGAGCGATCGAAATAGCGGAGTTTCAATTCAACTCCGTCTTTGTCACGCACTCCATCCCCATTCGTGTCGATCCATCCAGCTTCATCAAGAAGTGCGTTTGCCTTGGCAGGATCGTACGAATATGTTTGGTCCGCTTCAACCTGATAATCGAAGGCTGGGTTTGCAGAAGCCGAAATGCCTACTGCCGGTTTTCCAAAACCATTGAGCACCTTGTCAACCATGAGTTGACGATCAAGCGACCAGTTGATTGCACGACGCACATTGGGATCCTTAAGAGCCACATGGCCATCGCCAATTCCTGTTGGGCAACTCGAATTCATTGCCAACTCGCTGAATGATCCTTGGTTGCCAGCAATTCCGGTGATGTTTGGTTCGTCGCCTGCCATGATTGTGGCGAAAATTTTGCCTGGTACGTCGTCAACTGCGTCCAAATCTCCTGCTTTGAGAGCGTTGTATTGCGCTTCAGCAGTTTCGAACGTTCGGAAAATCAACTGATCCATTGCTGGCTTTTTGCCAAACCAATTTGGGTTTTGTACGAGTCGGACGAACTCGCCTTCCTTGCGCTCAACAATCTGAAAAGGACCGCCAGAAACATAGTCATCTGCAAGATAATTTGGCAGATCCTCAGCAGAGATCTTTTCGTAGATGTGCTTTGGCACGATATACACGTCAAGTATTGGCAACTTTGGATCGGGTACTGAAGAAGTAACAACAAGTGTTTGGGCATCAGTAGCCGTTGCAGTGAGGTTGCCTGTCACGGTTGTGTGGTTCCACCAACCGTCTTGTACCGATCTCGTGATCGTGTACGCCACATCGTCGGCAGTCATCGGAACGCCGTCACTCCACTTCATGTCGCTGCGCAACTTGTACGTCCATGTCAAACCGTCTTCACTACTTGTCCACGATTCGGCCATGCTCGGCAGAATTGAAAAATCTGAGGCAGCCTTGCTCGTCAGCATTGGAAGCGTGAGATTCCAAATCTCATAATCAATCACCAAAAAACCAACCGTCACATTCAATGAGTCAATGTCTTGCGTGATTCCAACCGCAAAAGTCAACTCACCTTCTGCAGATGCTCCAGTTGACATTCCGCCAGCAAGTGCAGTGAGTCCAAATAGCCCCGCCACGATGATTTTTAGAAAATTCTTGTTCATGAGTCCCCCAACTGTGAATTGATTACAGTATGGCACACCTCACGAGAGCGACCAATTGCCAGATGTCGAAGAAGAGAAACACAACGATCACTCAGATCACCCAAGACGACGTTGAAGACCTTGCCTTCGGATGCGCACTTCTTGGTACAGGCGGTGGCGGGAGCGTTGGTGGCTCAATTTTGGAAGTCAAAAGTGCGATACGGAAGTTTGGACCGGTATCCGTTGTTCAACTTGAGGATGTTTCAGCAGAAGGTTTAGTCATGCCGACATGTGGCATCGGTGCACCCACGGTCTCTTTTGAGATGCTGAACAACGGCGGAGAGGCGCATCTGTTGCGCCAAGAAATTGAGCGTGTTTTCAACAAACCAGTCGTTGCAATCATGGCGAGTGAAATTGGTGGTTCAAATGGAGTCGAACCTGTCATGTGGGCGTCTCGCTTGGGATTGCCAATTGTCGATGCAGACACCATGGGACGAGCCTTCCCAGAAGTTCAGATGGGTTCATTTTTTGTTCGCGGTCTGCCGTTGACACCAATCATCCTCGTTGACTTTCAAGGCAACTCCATAACCATTACACCCACAAGCGGAGAGTCTGCAGAATCAGAATCACGAGCGTTCACCATTGCTGCTGGAGGTGTCGCCTTAATGGCCGACTACATCAACCCCGCAGCGACAATGATCGGCAACGTAATCGTCGGTTCGATAAGTAATGCGATTGCGATGGGTCGTGCGGTTCGGGGAACGCAGGAACCAATTGCGCGGCTCACTGATTTGCTGGGAGCACAAGCATTGATTACTGGCAAGATTTCCGAAATTGAACGTCACACCCACGGCGGTTTCGTGCGCGGCAGTGTCACGATTAGTGGAACTGGAATAGACAGCGGACGCCAAGTGCGCATTGACATCCAAAATGAGAATCTTGTGGCGAAAGAAAACGGTCGCATCCTTGCCAGTGTTCCTGATTTGATTTCCGTGCTTGACACACAAACCGGAACCGCGATTGCAACCGAGGAAATGAAGTACGCCATGCGAGTTACCGCGATGGCATGGCCCTGCGATCCCCTGTGGCGAACCGAACGAGCACTGCAAACGGTTGGTCCTCGAGCATTCGGATATGACATTGACTATGTGCCGATCGAGGATTCGGTTCGATGAGACTCGATCTGCGCGTTGGCATGGATGTCGGTGGCACCAACACTGACGCGGTCGTGCTTGCTGAAAATAACCGAATTCTTGCTCGAACAAAGCAAGCCACGACTTCTGATGTTCGGTCGGGAATGCAAAACGCACTTACTTATGTAATTGATGCGCTCGGCACAGATGCACAACGAATTGGTCGCGTCATGCTCGGCACTACTCATGCGACAAATGCAATTTTGGAACGGCGCTCTCTGGGTCGAGTTGCCGCAATTCGACTAGGCGCGCCAGCATCACTCTCACTTGAACCCATGGAGTCATGGCCAGATGACTTGCGAGATGCGGTGTGCGTTGATGCCTGCATTCTCAAAGGCGGTCACTATGTAGATGGTCGACGAATCTCTCCACTCGACGAAGATGGAATCAGAAATTTTCTATCGAGCGTTGCAAACACGGTTGATGCAATCGCCATTACCAGCATCTTTAGCCCAACCTCCCCGCAAGACGAAGAGCGCGCACGCGAAATCGTGAGTGAAGTATTGGGCAGCAACATGGCAGTGACACTCAGTCATGAAATTGGAAGCTTGGGCCTGCTCGAGCGCGAAAATGCCACGATTCTCAATGCTGCACTCTTCGACGTCGTAGGACAGGTGATTACAGCAACTCAAGACGTAATCAACAGTGCAGGACTTGTTGTTGAAATGTTGTTGGCGCAAAACGACGGCACGCTCATGGCGCTTGATTTTGCGCGGCGATTCCCAATCTTGACGATTGGATCAGGCCCAGCAAATTCCCTTCGCGGTGCAGCATTCCTCACCGGATTAACCAACTCAATCGTGGTTGATGTCGGTGGAACATCTACCGACTTTGGTGTGCTGATCAATGGGTATCCACGCGAATCTGCTGCAGCAGTCGAAATCGGTGGAGTGCGAACAAATTTTCGAATGCCAGACTTATTGTCCATCGCAATCGGTGGCGGAACCATCGTGTCGGGCACTGCTGCACAACCTGTAGTCGGGCCGCTGTCAGTTGGTTATCGACTCAATACAGATGCACTGATTTACGGTGGTGTCACCCCAACATTGACTGATGCACTCGTGGCCGAAGGTCGCCTTCAACTTGGCAGCCACACAGTGCCACAAGGAGAAGAAGAAAAACTCAAGTCGGCGCTGCACAGTGCTACCGAATCAATTGCCGATGCAATTGACCGTGTCACGGTAGGCAATGCCCTACTTCCACTCATTGCAGTCGGTGGTGGATCGCTACTCATACCTCCCGACATCGCGGGCGTATCTCGTGTGTTGCATCCCGAAAATGGCGACATCGCTAATGCAATTGGTGCAGCTATCGCCTGGGTGAGCGGACACTGGGAAGGCGTGGTCGCACATGGAGATGAATTCAATCAAGCAGTTGCCAATGGTCGAGCCATTGCTTGCCGTCGCGCAATTGAAGCCGGAGCAGATCCACAATTAGTTGAAGTTGTCGATCAAACCGAAACTCCACTGAGTTATCTCTCTACGCCAACGGTTCGCCTCGTCATCAAAGCAGCAGGACCACTCAGCAATTTATAGGGACTCGGTGAGGCAAAGCCCGATTGGTCTACTCTGCACTGGTGACCACTTCCGCGTTCGATCAAACCTCTGCTCCAATTGCTCCCCAAATTCCATTTGTCCATGACCGAGTAACAGGACCTACTCAAGATCCGTGGTCTTGGCTGAGCAACAGAGATCACCCCGAGACAATTCCCTATCTCAATGCGGAAAATGAATTTGCTGACGCTTGGTTTGCTCCGCATGCGCCGCTTATTGATCAGATATTTCACGAAATCAAATCGCGAATAGTCGAAGACGATACTTCTGTGCCGATGCAGCACGGCCCTTGGTGGTATTTGCGCCAAACGCTTGCTGGAAGTGGCTACTCAATTCATTTGCGTGGTGCGACTCGCGAGACTGCTGGCTCAACGGTCATTCTCGACGAAAACATCGAGGCCAAACCATACGAATTTTTTGGTCTTGGCGCATTCGAGTTGTCACACGATCACAACTTTCTGGCGTGGTCGCACGAAACCGACGGCAGCGAGCGATTCACAATTCGAGTTCGCGATCTACGCACCAATACCGACCTCGCTGACACACTCGTTGACACAAGTAACGCCAATCTTGCGTGGTCAAGCGACGCGAAGTATCTGTTCTACATCACCCATGACGATGCAATGCGGCCCGACAAAGTGTGGCGACACACGATCGGCGATGCTCAGAAAAACGACGTCGTGATTTTTGAAGAATCTGACGAACGGTTCAACGTCAATGTCTCGTCCACTCGCTCGGGCGAATGGATCATTATTGAAAGCCAGAGTCGCATCACCTCAGAGTGCTTTTTGCTGTCAACAAATGATCCCCTTCGCAGCCTCATACCTGTACGCGCGCGCGAACAAGCTATTGAATACCGCATTGATCATTGGGGCGACCGATTTGTTGTGCTCACCAACCTCGACGCTGTCGATTTTCGGGTGATGTCTGCGCCGCTCAACAATCCTGGCACCTGGACCGAAATCATTCCTCACGTTGCTGGCCAACGCATCAGCACTATTGAACCGTTTCGCGATCATCTCGTGGTCCAAGACTGGCAAGACGCCCAACAACGCCTTCGCGTATTGCATCGAGACGGCACAATCAACACCCTGCAAACGGGCGTTGATCCACATGAGATTTCAATCGATGAGTGCCCAGAATGGGAAACCAACATTGTGCGATATGCGCACGAGTCGCTCGTTTCCCCAAGCACCGTGTTTGACCACAACGTGCTCACCAACGAACGGGACGCAGTAAAAACACAAGTAGTTCCCAACACCACACTCGCCGACTACATCACCACGCGTGAATGGGCAATCGCGCAGGACGGCACGCGAATTCCGCTCGACATTGTGCGCCACAAAGACACGCCAGTAGACGGCACTGCACCCGGCTTGCTTTATGGATACGGATCGTACGAATACGCCATTGCTCCATGGTTTTCTGTTGCACGATTATCGCTTCTTGATCGCGGTTGGGTGTGGGCACTTGCACATCCACGCGGCGGCGGCGAATGCGGACGCAACTGGTATCTCGATGGCAAGTTGCTGAATAAGAAAAATACGTTTAGCGATATGAACGATTGCGCACGTCACCTCTACAAAAATCACGTCGCACTCGGCAAACTTGCAGTGCGCGGCGGCTCCGCTGGTGGCCTCATGGTTGGAGCATGCATTACATCCGAACCAACTTTGTATGGAGCCGCAATTGCAGAAGTTCCGTTTGTCGACGTGATCAGTTCGATGAGCGATCCATCGCTGCCACTGACAATCAATGAGTGGGAAGAATGGGGCGACCCGCGCACCGAACCTGCAGCGAGCTACATGCTTTCGTATTCTCCTTACGACAACACCAAGGCTGATCCATATCCGCCGATGCTCGTGACTGCAGGACTCAATGACCCGCGCGTGAGTTATCACGAACCAGCAAAATGGGTTGCCAAGTTGCGTTCACTGGGGACATCTCGTCAACCATTGATTTTTAAATGTGAAATGGATGCGGGACACGCCGGAAAGTCAGATCGATATGACCAGTGGCGTGACGAAGCCAAGGTCATGGCATTCTTGCTCTCATTGATCAACTAGTCCTGCTGATCAACTAGTCCTGCTGATCAACTCAGTCCAGAAACGACAAAAGCCCCCGCACGAATGCGAGGGCTTTTGTTCAAATTAAATCTGGCGGCGACCTACTCTCCCAGGGGGTCTACCCCCAAGTACCATTGGCGCGGGCGGGCTTAACTGCCGTGTTCGGAATGGGAACGGGTGTGT
>JBIKZO010000150.1:0-2522 GCA_044354675.1 Ilumatobacteraceae bacterium
GTTTTGGAAATCAATTGAACGCGATGTGATCACCGTGACTGGTTCGGATGCCAAGACATACCTGCACTCACAACTCAGCCAAGACATCGCATCTATGCAACCCGGCGATGTGCGGATGTCATTGCTCCTGCAGCCGACCGGAAAAGTTGATTCGCTACTGCGAGTGACATGTGCAGCAGCCGATCGATTCGTGCTCGACTGTGATCCGGGATTTGGTGAGTCAACTGTTGCACGGCTGAGTCGTTTCAAGATCCGAGTTAATGCCGAGATCGAATTGCAACGTCAAACTTGGCGCGCAGTGCGCAGCACCGAATCGGCCGCAAAGACAAATATTGCTCAGTCGCTCGATGTCAGTGGCGCCATACCTGCATGGCGGTGTGATGGAACGGCGTTCGATTTTTTTTCACCCACCATGGTCTTGCCTGCAACATTGCGAGAGGGAACCGAAGCAGAATTGCAGGAATCCCGCGTGCGAGCATTGTGGCCAGAGATGGGTGTCGACATCACGACCGAGATGATCCCTGCAGAAACAAGCGTGGTTGATGTGGCGGTGAGTTTTACTAAGGGTTGTTATCCAGGCCAAGAACTGGTGGAACGAATGGATTCACGGGGGTCAATGGCACCTCGCAGATTGTGCAGGGTAATTTGTGCCTCAGATGTAAAGGTTGGTGACGAAGTGTTGGTCGATGGCCAAGCTGTCGGCGAATACACCACGATTTCTGGCACTGTTGCGCTCGCGCTGATCAAGCGAGGGGTTGAGCTCATCGACCTTTTTGGAGAAAATTAGCCCCTCTAGGATGGCTGTATGACTTACATCTACGCTTTTGATCACAAGCACCGCAAATCGCCGATGAGTCTCAAGGACTTGCTGGGCGGCAAGGGTGCCAACTTGGCAGAGATGATGAGTGTGCTTCGTTTGCCAGTGCCACACGGATTTACGGTGACCACCGATGCGTGTCGCGACTATATGCGCGGCGGTTGGCCGAAGAGCCTTGACAAAGAGATCACGCTGCAGGTTGCAGCACTCGAGCGCAAAATGAAAGCGCGTTTGGGTGATCCGTCAAGTCCGTTGTTGGTGTCGGTGCGCTCGGGAGCCAAGTTTTCGATGCCGGGCATGATGGACACGGTTCTCAATCTGGGTCTGAATGACAAGAGCGTGGTTGGTTTGGCTCGTACCACTAACGACGAGCGTTTTTCGTATGACAGCTACCGCCGCTTCATTTCGATGTACGGACGCATTGTGCTCGGCATTGATGGTGCAAAGTTTGAGCATCCGTTTGATGATGCCAAAAAGACTGCGGGAGTAAAGAGTGACGCAGACTTGCCAGCATCGGCATTGAAGACATTGTGCGAGACGTACAAACAGGTCGTCAAGGCTGAGACTGGTCGCGAATTCCCACAAGATCCGATGAAGCAGTTGCGTGGCGCGATTGAGGCTGTGTTTCGTTCGTGGAATGGTGCGCGAGCGATTGCATACCGTGTGCGCGAAAAAATCAGCCACGATTTGGGCACCGCAGTAAACGTGCAAGCAATGGTGTTTGGAAATCGTGACAACAACTCGGGTACGGGTGTGGGTTTCACTCGCAACGCGGCGACCGGCGAAAACAAACCGTATGGCGACTTTTTGGTTAACGCTCAGGGTGAAGACGTGGTGGCGGGCATTCGCAACACCGAAACGCTCGACGACCTCAAGCGCCAATTTCCGGCGATCCACGCAGAGTTGATGACAATCTTTGATCGACTTGAGCGCCATTACAAAGACATGTGTGACACCGAGTTCACGATTGATCAAGGCAAGTTGTGGATGCTGCAAACACGAGTCGGCAAGCGCACAGGTGCTGCTGCGCTGCGCATGGCAGTTGACATGACGAAGCTAACTGGCAGTGGCAAGGCAGCGTGGAAGATTTCAAAGAAAGATGCGTTGATGCGCGTAGCGGCCGAGCATCTCGATCAGGTATTGCATCCGCAATTTGCAAATAAGTCAAAGGCACTGACAAAGGGTCTTGCTGCATCGCCGGGCGCAGCAGTTGGTGCTGTGTATTTCACCGCTGACGATGCGGCTGCTGCGGCAGGACGAGGCGAGGCTGTCATTTTGGTGCGCAGCGAGACGAGCCCAGAAGACGTGCACGGCATGATGGTTGCAAAAGGCATCTTGACTGCTCGCGGCGGACTCGTGAGTCATGCTGCTGTAGTTGCTCGCGGATGGGGAACACCAGCAATCGTTGGTGCAGACTCCGTGCACATTGACGGCAAAATGTTCACTGTTGGCGACACAGTTGTACGTGAAGGAGATGTGATTTCGCTCGATGGCACAACTGGCGAAGTGATGATTGGCGCGATGACACTTGCTGCAGCCGAACCGACTAAAGAGTTCCATACAATCTTGAAGTGGGCAGATGAGATACGCAAAGGCAAGCTTGCGGTGCGTGCAAATGCCGATACCGATGAAGATGCGTCTAGGGCGCGCGAATACGGGGCAGAGGGCATTGGATTGTGCCGCACCGAGCACATGTTTTTGGCTC
>JBIKZO010000076.1:0-7596 GCA_044354675.1 Ilumatobacteraceae bacterium
GATTGCAAGGGCTTTGCAACCATCGGCGAATACGTCGACGGTCGTCCAGGCGAAGTGTTCCTCACTGTGTCAAAGCAGGGAAGCACATTGGCCGGCATCATGGACTCGTTCGCAAAGAGCGTCTCGTACGGTTTGCAGTACGGCGTTCCATTGCGCGCATTCATCGAAGCGTTCATCAACACACGCTTCGAGCCAGCAGGTATGACTGATGATTCAGACATTCGCATGGCGTCGTCCATCATCGACTATCTCTTCCGCCGCTTGGCTGTCGAGTATCTATCGGTTGAAGAGCGCGCAGAGTTGGGTATCTACACTCGCGAAGAGCGTTTGCAGCCAACACTCCCTGGGGTCCTAGAGTCGGCAACCGACACTGAGCAGGGCGTCGACGTGATCAGCGATCCGAAGACAGTGCCAACAGTGCAAGAACTTGTTGCACAAATGGACTTCGCAGCACAACAGCCACACGCGCAGGCAACACCAGCTAAAACTGGCGCGATCTGCTCATCATGTGGCTCTGCCAACATGCAACGCGCTGGTGCGTGTTACGTGTGCGGCGACTGCGGTTCTTCGTCCGGCTGTTCCTGATTCGTCAGGGATTAATCCGACACGGCATCCGCTTGATGCCATTAATGAAGTTGCTTTGTAGGTAAGCAGGCTCTCCTGTGATTTGCAGGTTGGGCATGCGAGTATAAATTTCATTAAACATCACGCCTAGTTCGCGTCGCGCCAGGTTGGCGCCCAAGCAAAAGTGGGGTCCACCAGCGCCGAAGCCAACTTGGCCAGGCGCGGGTGCCCTAGTGACATCGAAGATGTACGGATTGTCGTATACCTCTTCGTCACGGTTTGCTGAGTTGTACCACATCACAATTTTTTCGCCTTGTTTGATCTTGACACCGCGAATTTCGGTGTCACGTGTGGCGGTGCGACGAAAGTGAATCACTGGTGACGACCAGCGAACGATTTCTTCAACAGCGGTCTTGGTGTTGGCCTCAAAATTGCCAAACCATTTGGCACGCTCATCTGGCAGGCGAGTCAGTTCGAGCATTCCGTGGCTAATGGCATTGCGAGTGGTCTCGTTACCTGCAACAACAAGAAGAATAAAAAAACTACCGAACTCTTGCGGTGACATGCGCTCGCCATCGACTTCGGCGTGCATCATGATGCTTGTGAGATCATCTTTTGGAGTCTTCAACCGATCTTCACCGAGAGCCTGGGCATAGGCAAAGATTTCAAGCGCAACATTGATCAGATTTTCGAGGGTGCCACCAAAATCTGGGTCGCCCGCACCAAGGATGACGTTTGTCCAATCAAGGATTTGTTTTTCGTCGCTTTGTGGAATGCCCATCATCTCGCAAATGATCTGCAGTGGAAACGGCGCCGCGATGTTCTCGACGAAATCAAACTCTGAGTCGCCAAACTTTTCAATCACGGTGTCAACAACTGTGCGTGCTTTGATCTTGACGTATTCTTCGATGCGTGCGATCTCTTTTGGCGTGAAGCCTTTGGACACAATGGTGCGCAGTCGCACATGTTTTGGGTCGTCCATGCTGATCATCGACCCAAAAAATTCATTGAGCTCGATGGTCAGGTCGGGGATATTTGTGCCCTTGCCGCTCTGGAATAAGTCGGGATTGCGGCTGGCATGCCAAATATCTTCATGTTTGGTGAGTGCCCAGTATCCCGGTCCTTTTGGAAAATTCATGAGTTCAATTTCGGGGAAGAACTTTACGGGGGCTTCTTTACGCAATGTGGAGAACACGGATTCACGGTGATCTCGGGGTGCCTTCCAAAATTCGGGGTCCGAGAGATTGATGTGATCTGGGTCGATGCGGGTCAGTTGGACTGGGCTTTGGGACATGCCGAAATGGTACCGTTGCGTAACTATTTATTAATCACTCAAACGAAAGACACCCCATGACACAAGCAGTGATCGTTGCAACCGCCCGTAGCCCAATCGGCCGCGCCAACAAAGGAACCCTTGTTGACTTGCGCCCCGACGAGATGACTGCACAAATTGTTCGCGCACTCATGGCCAAGGTGCCACAAGTGAAAGGTTCGGACGTCGAGGACTTGATGCTCGGTATCGGTCAACCTGCTGGTGAAGGCGGATTCAATATCGGTCGCATGGTTGCAATTCTTGCTGGCCTCGATGATGTTCCTGGCGTGACGGTCAATCGTTATTGCTCGTCCAGTTTGCAGACAATCCGCATGGCGGCACATGCAATCATGGCTGGCGAAGGAGATTGCTTTATCGCAGCAGGTGTTGAAACCGTGAGTCGTTATGCACATGGTGCAAGCGACATGGCGCCAAACCCAATCTTTAAGGGTCCAGGCGAGCGCACCAAGTTGCGCAGTGCCGGCGGACAACCAACATGGACACCTGCGCAGGGATTGGCAGATGCATACATCTCGATGGGTCAGACCGCTGAGAACGTACGCGAAATTGAAGGCGTCACTCGCGAAGAGATGGATGCTTTTGGTGCGCGCTCGCAGCAGCTTGCAGTGAAGAACCAAAACAACGGTTTCTTTGAGCGTGAAATTACTCCGCTCACATTGCCAAACGGAACTGTGATCAGCAAGGACGATGGTCCGCGCGACGGCACAACCGCCGAAGGTCTTGCAGCACTCAAGCCAGTGTTTCGTCCAGACGGACAAATCACTGCTGGCAACGCATGCCCACTCAACGACGGTGCAGCTGCGGTCATGGTCATGAGTGACACGAAGGCAAAGCAACTTGGACTCACACCACTTGCACGAATTGTTTCGTCGGGCGTGTCTGGTCTCAACCCAGAAATCATGGGTCTTGGCCCAATCGAAGCATGTCGTCAAGCGCTCAAGCGTGCTGGCATGACTATCGACAACGTCGATCTGGTTGAAATCAATGAGGCATTTGCTGCACAAGTTATTCCTTCAGCGAAGCACCTTGGCATTTCAATGGACAAACTCAATATTCATGGTGGAGCGATTGCGCTCGGTCACCCATTCGGTATGACCGGTGCTCGCATCATGACAACCTTGATCAACGGCTTGCAGTCGACTAACAAGACAGTCGGCATGGAGTCGATGTGTGTTGGTGGTGGCCAAGGTATGGCCATGATCATCGAACGCCTTAGCTGATATCCACAGTTTTCGATAACAGTTTTTCTCGGCGACCGAGTCGCCACAACATCACGGCCGCAAGCAGCGTCAGTGATGCCATGAGTAGGGCAACTGCACCGAAGGCAACGATGCCTCCGTTTTGGCTTGCTCCACCAAAGTGACCGTAAATTGCTGGCGTTGTAAACGCGAGCAGCATTGACATTAAGAGTCCTGATGCACCTGCAAGGCCCTGTGCTGCGGATGCTCGACCAACTGGTGCGGCGAGTGCAACGGCGGCGGCCGATGCTGGGTACATCAATGCTTGTGCAATACCTTCAAGCACGTTGAGCGCAACAACTGGTGGAAGCGTCCTGAAAAGTCCGTATCCGCCAACTGCTGGGACAACAAAAATCATCGCGTACATCGCAACTTTCTGTGGATCATGTCGGTCGGCCAACCTGCCGCCGTATGACGCAAAAACGATAAACGGAATGGTGTACAAACCGAACGAGATGCCAACCATCATGTTGCCACCACCCAAGTCGGTGAGGTACCTGTCCCACAGTGAATCAAAGATGCCAACTGGGGCCTGAATTGCCATTGCTAGAAGTACCGCAATGCGGACCTGCGGGTAACGCAACAGTTCGATACTTGCGCGTTGTGATGTTTCGTTGGTTGGCAACTCCGGAAATGAGCGAAATGCAATCGCGAACAATGTGACGAGGCTGACGCCACCGAAAACAAGGAATGTAGAAGAGAGGCCAATTGGGTCAATCAACATTCCACCAAACAATGGGCCAGCAACAAAACCGAGCAACTCGATGCCCGCAAGTTTGCCTAGGCGTTCGCCACGGCGCTCGGGGTCGACATGGGAAATCAGTGCACGCACCGCTGGCATGACAAGACCGAATGAAGAGCCGATGACTGCGCGAGCGACAATGAATTGTGTGAGAGATGTGCTTGTTGACATCAGGATCGCACCGAGTGCACTGACCAATAGGCCGAGCATGATCAATCGCTTGGCATATCCACGGTCTGCGTACGGAGCAATAAACAGTTGTGCCAAAAATCCACTCAGGAAACCGGCACCAGAGATGAAACCAAGACTTGCCGTGGCAAACCCAAACGTGTCTTGAATGTCGCCTAGAGCAGCGAAAATCACGCTGTTGGCGGTGGCAATGCCAAACGAACATGACATCAACAAAAAGGCGTCTGCCTTGTGATCGCGCAGGTCGAGTGTCATGAGCGAAATCTCATTAACGACCTAGCTCGTTCAAAACTGCATCGCCAAACTTTGGCCATACATCAAGTGCCCAATCACCAAACTCGCGGTTGGAGAGCGCGAAGCATGCAACATTTGCAACAGGGTCAATCCAAATAAACGTTCCGCTACCACCGAAGTGTCCAAAGGTTGATGCACTGTTTCGGGTGGCCATCCAGTGCGGCGACTTGGCGCCGTGGATTTCTGGACCAAGACCCCATGGGCACGGGTCAAATCTGCCAACGCCAGGCACTACACCTTCGAGCTCGCCGAACTGCGGCGTCGTTGCTTCGATATATGTGCTTCGTGCAAGAAGTTTCGGTGCACGCATCTCGGCTGCAAACAACGCGAGGTCGGAGATGGTCGAGTGAACATCGGCAGCGGGGGAGCCAAGCAGTTCGCTTGACGACATATCGAGTGGTGCAAATACCGACTCAAATACATATTCGTCAAATTCCATTTCGACTCGTAATGCAACATGTGCTGCAAGCATTTCGTATGCCGTGTTGGAATAGACGCGTTTGCGACCTGGACTAATAATCGGTGCGCCATTGTCAAATCCGTAACCACCGGCATGGCAGAGAAGGTGTCGAAGTGTGCATCCCTCCTGGCCAACGTGATCGTCGAGCGAAACTGATCCGTCCTCAACTGCAATAAGCGCAGCCCACGCTGTAACGAGTTTGCTGACCGATGCGAGCCGAAATCTGTATTCGGTGTCACCAGTTATATGTGGCGTACCAGTTTGGTCAATGACGCCGGCAGCAGTATTGGACGCACCCCAAGAGTCGGTGAGCGCAAATGATTGCGCCAGTTTCGTGCCCATCGGCACTAATTCTTGTCGCGAATCAGTTCTGCAACGCGGAATGCAAGGTCAAGCGATTGACGAGCGTTCAGACGTGGGTCGCACACGGTTTCGTAACGTGTGTCGAGATCATCATTACTTACAGCCTCTGCGCCACCAAGACATTCGGTGACGTTGTCTCCGGTGAGTTCGATATGAATGCCACCTGGCCATGTGCCTTCTGCGCGATGCGCGAGAACGAAGCCAGTGATTTCACGAATGATGTCGTCAAAATGGCGGGTCTTGCGGCCATTTGGTGCGGTGAACGTGTTGGCGTGCATTGGGTCGCATGCCCACACAACAGGGTGCCCAGTGTCGCGCACAGCGCGAAGTAGGGGACGCAAAGTCTCTTCAACATTGTCTGCGCCCATGCGTGTGATCAGTGTGAGTCTGCCTGGGATGCGCGATGGGTTGAGTGTCTCGCACAGGTTGAGTACGAAGTCGACGCTTGTCTCTTTGCCGATTTTGCAACCGATTGGGTTGCCCACGCCGCGAAGAAACTCGATGTGCGCTCCGTCGAGTTGACGCGTGCGTTCGCCGATCCACAGCATGTGCGCACTGCAGTCATACCAACCGCCAGTTAACGAGTCTTGACGGGTGAGTGCTTCTTCGTAGCCCAAAATGAGTGCTTCGTGACTTGTGTAGACGTCAACTTGATGCAATGCACTGTGAGTCTCGGTATCGACTCCGCATGCGCGCATAAACGCGAGTGCTCGCTCGATCTCTGCTGCCACTTGCTCGTATCGCTGGCCTTCGGCACTTGTGGCCACAAACTCTTGGTTCCAGGCGTGTACTCGGTTGAGATCGGCAAAGCCACCCTTGGTGAAGGCGCGCAACAAGTTGAGTGTGCTTGCCGACTGATGGTAGGCCTGCACTAAACGTTCTGGGTTTGGTCGTCGAGCATCTTCGTGAGGGCTTGGGTCATTGACCATGTGTCCGCGAAACACTGGGAGTTCAATGTTGCCAACTTTTTCGGTGTTGGCCGAGCGTGGCTTTGCGAACTGGCCGGCGATGCGACCAACTTTGACAACAGGAACACCCATCGAATAGGTGAGCATGACAGCCATCTGCAAAATGACGCGAAGCTTTTCGCGAATGTTTACTGCAGTGAACTCTTCAAAGCTTTCTGCACAGTCGCCGGCTTGCAAGAGAAATGCGTTACCGCTCGCAACTTGTCCCAATGCTGCTTGTAACGAACGAGCCTCGCCCGCAAAAACGAGTGGGGGAAAGGTGGAGATCTGCTTGAGTGCGCGCTCGAGTTCGCCTGTGTCAGGCCATTGAGGCTGTTGCACAGCAGGCATGCTCTGCCAAGATGAAGGTGTCCAGTTGCGTGTCATAGGGCTCAGTACTTTCAGTGTACGAACCTGTCGTGGTCAAACCCAGCGGGTTTTATACGGTCAGGAAATCGCCAGAATCTTCGCGCAATGAGTCAACTGCACGGCTCACGAGTCGGCGTGCTGCCTCGGCAGTGACGCCGAGTTCTTCGCCAACTTGACGGAAGCTCTTGCGCTCGCCGTCGTGCATGCCGAAGCGTGCCTCGACTGCGTAACGGGCACGCTCGTCAAGTGTGTTGAGCAAGTTGTCCAGCAGGTCGGTGTCAACCATCGACATCACGGCCTCTTCTGGGCTGATGTCGTCGTTTGGCACCAAGTCGCCAAGAGTTGCGTCACCGTCATCACCAATGGTCTTGTCGAGCGAGACCGGGGTGGTGAGGCGGTGCAATTCGGCGTTCATTGCATCAAGACCTTCTGCATCGCCAGAACCCTGACGAAGTGCTGCACGCAATGTTGCCGAGCGATCACCAGGAATGCGGATGAGGCTGGCCTTCTGGTCAAGCGCGCGGCCGATGGCCTGACGAATCCAGAACGTTGCGTATGTGGAGAATTTGAAACCACGGCGCCAGTCAAACTTGTCAACGGCGTGCTCGAGGCCCAAGTTGCCTTCTTGGATCAAGTCCAACAAGTCCATGCCCTGTGGCAATGGGTAACGACGGGCGATTGATACGACCAGTCGGAGGTTGGAGCGAATGAAGTGGTCTTTAGCCTTCGCCGCGCCACGAAGGTCGGCGCGCAATGCTGCTCCGCGCTCGCCCTTTTTCATCGCTGCGGCCGCATCGCGACCCTTTTCGATGGCTTTGGACAGGTTGCGCTCGTCCTCGGCATTGAGGAGGGCGACTTTGCCGATTTCGTTGAGATAGAGACCGATTGCGTCAGACATGGTGGGGGGACCGTTTCGATTGTGTGGGGGGTTTATGGGGGGATTAACTACATTAGTTCATCGGCAGGTTTTGCGCTAGGGGTAAATAGAAATTTCTTAAAATTCTTAAAGCCTTATATTTATTGGTGAAGAGTCATATTGCTTACGCACAAAACAGACATCCCTGTGGCAAAACTGTAGGGCCGAGGTAGAAGCAGAT
>JBIKZO010000077.1:0-7565 GCA_044354675.1 Ilumatobacteraceae bacterium
GGGTGTGACGCCTTGAGCGGCAAAGAGATCGACGAAGTCTTGATCGGACAGAGCAACCATGCCGGCAACCCATTGCTCACCAATGTCGGGTGTTTGCCAACGGAGAGCGCCGTCATGCCAGATGTAGTCGGGGTGCAACATTCCGATGACATCGGTTGCCCACGAACGCACGATGTGTGGTTGTGTTGCTAATGCGTTGTAGAGATAACCAGCACCCCAGTCGTGGGCAACGAGATCGATGGGGCCGTCGATGTTGTCGAGTTCGTTGAGCAGCCAATCGCGATAGTCGTACATGGACGCACCCCAACCTGCGGGCGAAGGTGTGCCAAAGCCGGGAGGGGAAAGCAAGACAATGTTGGTGACGCCGCGTGTAGAGAGCTCGTCGACAAGGGGAGACCAGACGGCACTGGTTTCGGGCACGCCGTGGACAAAGACTTTGGTGCTGTGGGACATAGGCAGAGGGTACACCTATATATAAGACGGAGAGGTTGGTGGAAGGTAGTGCTCAGCTTGGGATGGCTAGCGCCACCAGCGTTCGACGCTGAGTACTGCAAACATCATCGTGAAACATAGTGATCCAAATTTGAAGAATGTCTTGTTGAGTGCATCGTTTGCCTTATCAAATTTGGCGTCCATGTCGGAACGAAGGTTGCTGAATCCAGCATTCATATCGGTGCGGAGGATGGCGAATTGGCTGTCAACGATTGTGAATTGGCTGATGACTTTGCCAAAGTTGGAGTCGATTTGGACTCCCATGTTGTAGAGGTCTTGCTTTGTTGCTGGCTCGTTCATGGTCTGACTGTCATGATCAGCCACAGCAGGACCGATTTGCATGAGAGCGAGATTGTTTGCGGCATTCATAGATGAAACCTTTCGGGTTGGTGGATTGACCCGATGTGTGCGGGGCAGGTCCGCCAAGTGGCGAAGGTCTGAGGAAATTTGTTGGGGAGTCGGTTGGTGACATGGGGCGAAGTGTTACACAGGACGTGCTCTGGGTGTCAAGCACCGTGCAATACTTTTAGCCATGAAACCTGTAATTCGTAGTGTGCTTGCCGGTGCGGTAGTCGTGGCGGTGGGGGCCGTGGCCGGGCCGTGGATCTATATCAACCTGGTGAAACAAGACGCACCCGATGCTTTGACGTTGGAGCCAGCAGTGACGACAACTGTTACTGAGGCTGTAGTCGAGACCGTAGTTGAGCCTGTGGCTGAGGTGAGTGCTGTCGACGGTCAGTGGGTGGTTGCGGCCGATTCAGTAGTGGGATACCGGGCAAAAGAAGTGATCGTGGCACAAAAGACCGAAGGCGTGGGGCGCACCTCGGCAGTAACAGGCGTGTTGACCATCACAGATGAGCAAGTGACGGGTGCCGAATTTACGGTGGACATGACGACGCTGAAAAGTGACAGCAGTAGGCGAGATCGTCAGGTGAATACCCGAATCCTTGATACGGCAACGTATCCAACTGCAACGTTTGTGATGAACGAACCAATTGAGTTGACGGCCGAGGCGTTGGCGGGAAGCGACTTCACAGCAACGGTGACGGGCACACTCACCTTGAGGGGAGTAACAAAAGATATTGAGGTGACGCTGATTGCGCGGTTGATAGGAGATGTGATTGAGGTGAACGGCTCAATTGAGCTGGTGTTTGCTGAGTGGTCGATACCCGATCCGAGTCTTCCGGGGATAGTTGTAGAAGACCGCGGACAGCTGGAGTTTTTGTTGCGCTTTACGCGCTAGCTATTGCTGACCGTGACATAGATGCCGCCGTTTGATTCGGTGGCTTCGTAAACAAAGAGTGGGCGCACAGCAGGGCCGTTGATGATGGCGCCAGTTGTGGGCTCAAATTTGGAGCCGTGGAGTTCACACTCCAGCACATTGCCAACGCGAGCCACAGGGAAGCCTGCGTGCGTGCAATTCACACGAAGTGCGGTGATTCCAGTGTTGGTGCGGGTGACAACAACACCAGTGGTGCCACCCCACGGAACTGGAACATCAACAACTTTGCTGCTGCCAAGCTCGAGTGCCGCACTCTCGAGCGCGCGGACAGTAAACACCTGCACTTGTGTCGTTACTGGTGTGCGACGCCAAATCAGTTTTCCTTTTACGTTACGACAGACAAATGTGACACCGTTGACGGTGCGCTCGCGACCTTTGACTTTGCATGGTGCCCCAGCAGTGATGGCAGGTGCTGCACCTGAGGCTTGACCACCGGTGAACATCCAAGCGAATGATGCAACCGTTGCAGAAAGAAATGCACGTCGTGAAGATTTTTCCATTACCGAAAAAGGTTAGTTAGTGCGGGACAAGAGGAAAGGTGAAGAATAAATGAACTTGGGGTAAAACTTCAATAATGAGCGGGATTTGTTGGCTTATTCGATCAGTGTGATTTTGGTCATTGACGAATATCACGCCGAATTTGCTGAAATTAGTAGTAATTGACCACTTAGGTATCTCTGTGCGAAGTAAGTTCTCCTAACAAGGCAAGTTCCATTCACAATTACAAGGAGACCCCCCAATGAGAAAAGTTAAATTAGTAGCGCTCGCACTTGTTGCAAGCATTGCGTTCACAGCATGTGGAAGCGATTCAGCAAACACCGAAGAGACAGAGACCGAAGAATCAGTTGTTGAGACAGAAACAGTTGAAGCAACCGACATCGTCGCTGTAGCAGTGGCCACAGAAGGTTTCAGCACACTTGTTGCAGCACTGACAGCAGCAGGCTTGGTAGAGACACTTCAAGGTGAAGGTCCATTCACCGTGTTCGCACCAAACGATGCTGCATTTGCTGCATTGCCAGAAGGCTTGCTTGAGAAGTTGCTCTTGCCAGAAAACATTGCAGTTCTGACATCAATCCTTACCTACCATGTTGTAGGTGCAAAAGTGTTGTCAACTGAAGTAGTTGCAGGAGACGCAGCATCGGTAGAAGGTTCAAACCTCGCACTTACAACCGACATGGGCGTAATGGTGAATGATGCAACCGTGATTCAGGCCGACGTAGAGGCAAGCAACGGCGTAATTCATGTGATCGACAAAGTGTTGGTTCCACCAACAGTTGATCTCGCAGCACTCTAAATCAACTCAGTAATTTTTAATACAACAATTAAATACGGGTGGTTGGGCTTCGGCTCAACCACCCTATTTTTTTGCGTATTTTTAGGTGAGCGTTGCAGATTGCAGTGCAGCGATCAGGCTTTCGGGTGAACCACCGCATGCTTCGATCTGTGCATTGTTGAGCACAATTTCAAGACTCGAAGCAGTACGACCGAGGACGATGGGGTAGTTGCCATTGGCAGCGGTGATCACATCGTGCGGAGCATCGTCTCGATGATAGGTAGTGAACGAAACCCCAAGTGACTCAGCGCATTGAACCCAGTCGGCACGCTTGCGAAACATGCCGTGAGTGACATCACACAGCGAACAATGCCTGACGCCTAAGCGGGCTCCAAACCAGTAGGAGACTTCTCCCCAGACTGAGGCATCAGCGTTATAGACGCCGATGTATTCAAGATATTGGGACTCACCGGACATGTCATCAATTATGACTGAAAAGTGCCGTAAGCAAAGACACTGGTAGACGTAATTACTTTGAGGCGTAACCGAAAGCAAGAGAAGTTGCGATAGCCAACCAGATTTGATATGGCACGAACGCAATACCGAGTGCGGTAGACGCGCGAAACGAGATCACGAGAAGTGGGATGGTGAACAGGGTGGCGAATACGAGTGCAATAGCTGATGCGAAAAGCGAGTGGGGAACGTAGAACAGGTGCGCCCACAAAAGAGCGGAAACGACACTCAGTGCGAGAGAAATTAACCAGACCAGTTGGTGGGTGTTCGAGAGGCGGCTAGCAACGATCCAAGTCGCGACGACGAGCATTGCAAAGTTGTAGGGCCAAATGAGACCGAACACGAAGCTGGGTGGTTGCCACGCAGGTTTTGTAAGCGAGCGGTACCACTGCGCATCGGTTGCAACCCAGCGGCCAGAAAGTACGACATAAATAGCAATAATTGCAGTACCAGTAATGCCAACGATGTTGCGGCTCATACTCAAGTATGGCTCGCAGCAGCCAGCAGGTACAACTAAACCCCGCTTAGAGGAAAGTCAGGGTGTCACCGACAGAGACTTTTCCTGGCGTGACGATGCTGGCATAAACTCCGACTGCTTGATTCAGTTCACGAATGACGTGACGCATAATTGCACGATCTTCTGGAATATCTTGAGTAACACGACGCGTGATCATGACGCAACGTGGACACGGCTTCAAGAACTCAACAACAGCTGAACCCAACTGCGCTTTACGGCCCTCCCACAAAAACTCAGGATGTCCAGTTTCATCCGGTGTGTCAACCACGACGCTCGGACGGAATCGCAAAATGTCCACTACCGAATCCGGTACTGCCTGTTTCATCGCTTCAAGTGCAGATGAACTCATCACGAGCAACGGCCAGCAGTCATAGTGAGTTCCTGGAGGAGTTGAAAATTCCGTAATGTTTGCTGGAAACGCCGAGAAGTCAGGCAGAGGGTCACTTTCCTCTCGACCCAATATCTGTCGAATCTCCGTCATCATGTCGGAGGAGTCGGGCACACCAGGTTCAAAATGCCCAAGCGAACTTTCGGCTGGCAATGACTGCAGCAACACGGGACGCTCAAACGTTGAGCTTAAGACGTCATGAACATTTGCATCTTTACTGCTGACTTCTTGTCCGTTCGGCAATGTGATCACTACGTGGGCAGAACCATCGCTAGCTGGGCGTGCAGCACACTGCATAAGCAGGGGGATTTTCTTTGCGCCGCGAATTCCGCCGCGTTCAACATCGCGTATTGCCCAGTGACGGTCACCAACAATGCCCAGTGTTGATAAAGAAACCGAATCGGTGGTAGATCCGATCATTGACTTCACTGGGTATTTCCATAACTGGGTGACCTTCATAGGATCACCTTAGACGCAATACGAATCTTTGTTGCCTAAATTAGATTTCAATTAACGTCGAGAGTCGATTGCCCGTCGGTGCTGCCATTTGCTTCGCAACGCCTTCGGCCCAAAGAGCAATCCATTCGCTGTCGGTTGAGACCGTATCCATGAATTTTCCGTATGCAGCACCGGACTCGAACACCATGTTGTAGATGTATTGTCCAGAATTGACTCCGACACTCACTCGTTGAAGCATCGCGTTTGATGCCCCAAGGCGCATGTGGATCTTCTTGGCTCGTTTGTTTGCTTCAATGAATTCAAGGTCTTTTCCGAGAGCCACATTCCAATATGTTGTTGCAAGCACTTGTGCCATTTGATTACCGCTCTTTCATGAGTAATTGATGTTGTTGGTGACGGTACTGACCCAGTGGTGGTATGTCAAGAGAAATTGTCCTGATTTTGCTGCACGAAGATTGTGTTACGGTGCATTTCAGGTACATACGTGCCATCAAGTAACCAATGGGGGTAGTTGATGTTGTTATCAAATAGGACAGTCCTAACAAATGCTGATATTCCAAAGATCATGCCAATTGTGCAAGAAATGTCGAGCATCTGCAAAGCAAACGATATTCCGCTGCATGTGTGGGTTGGTGGAAACGGTTATGTAGCGGGAACATTGATATTCACAGTGGGCTACGAATCATTGACGGAGCGTTTCAATTCGAATGCAAAACTTTTGGCATTAAAAGAGTGGTGGGAAGCGAACCGCAAACTCCGTGAATACACCATCTCTGTAGAGCCAGACACTATTTACGACTACGTGCGCGGAGGCGTATCAGGGCCAGCAAATCCTATTCCGCTAGGAACATTTATCAATTCAACTTCATTTCAGGCAACAGGAACCGACTGGCTCGGCATGTTGAAGTATCTCAACGAGTATGCAGAAATGAGCACCAAAATCACCGGTGTCGACGTCAATGTCGTTCACACAACTGTTGGTGTATTGGGTGGTGTTGGAATGTTCAGCGGTTACGCAAATGGCGAAGCTCTTGATGCAGCCCGCACGAAAGGTAATGCAAGTACTGAACTGATGGGCAAATTCTTTGAAGGTGCCAAGTTTGCGATAGCTGGAACGGTGGTGCAGCGCCACATGATAAAGATCGCCTAAACAGCGAAGTAAACAACTACAACAAACAAAAAAGGGGAAATACATTATGGAGGAAGCAAAAAATAGGTCAGCAGCACTAGGGCGTTTGAATATGGGACTTTCAGTCGCATACGAAATCGGATCAATTGCTCTCATCGCAATCATTGTGTTCGGTGATGTTGCGAATGCAAACGACAGCATCAAGCGTCTCGTTGCATTTTCGGCAGTAATCACTTCAGTTACTGCGTGGATCTTCACCAGTAACGCGTTGAAGGCTTCCGAGAATGCAGTGAAAGACATGGGTGCAGAAGAAGCTGCAACGGTTACAGGCAAGAGCAATGCTAAGCAGCCTTGGATGATCTATCAGATCTATGCCTTGAGCATTACTGTTGCGACAATTGCTGTCACGCTGACCGCAATTTACTAATTAGTTAAGTAGAAAATTTTGAGTGGTCGTCGGGTGCTGAACGCACCCGGCGACTCACTCTGCACTTCACTGGCGTGTCGCTTAGAGCCACCAACGGTCAAGGCCAAGTATCGCAATCATGGTCGTAATCAGAAATGCTCCAAGTTTGAAGAGTGTTTTATTCTGCTCAACCTGCATGGTGCCAAACATCGTGAAGACCTTGCTGAATTGTTCTGACATTTCGGCACGGAGTTTTATGTATTGTGAGTCCATATCGGTTCGCAGGTTGACAAATTGACCCTCGACTTTGTCAAATTTGGCGTTCATGTCGGTGCGGAGGTTGGTGAATCCGGCATCCATGTCGGTTCGAAGATTGGTGAATCCGGCATCCATGTCGGTTCGAAGATTGACAAATTGACCCTCGACTTTCTCGAATCGGCTGTCGACTTTGACAAATTCTGAGCCAATCAGAATTCCTTGGTTGTGGAGATCCTGCTTAGTGGCGGGTTCGTTCATGGCGTGGTTTTCGTGGTTAACCACGGTTGCACCTCTGGGAGCGAGAGCGAGATTGTTGGCGGCATTCATAGAAAGGACCTTTCTGGTTAATGGATTGACCCGATGTGTGCGCGGTTGGGCCATCAACTGATGAAGATCTGAGAAAATTTGTTGGGGAGTTGTCTAGTTGCATGGGGCGCAGTGTTACACAAGCCGTGCTCTGAGTGTCAAGTACTCGCAAACTGACAGTGTGAAGGCCGAAAAACTAGACCTGGCCGGCGTCGAGGCGTTGCAAGATTGATTGCGCTGTTTGTTGCACTGCGTCTATGTCGGAGAGTTGTTGAGCAGCACGCACCTGGCGAGCGATGCGCGGGTTCTTTACGAAGGTTTCTTGGTGGCGCATTATGAAATCCCAATACAACACCGTGAACGGGCAAGCATCGTCACCCGTGCGCTTTTTACGGTCGTAATGGCAGCCTTTGCAATGGTTACTCATGCGATCGATATACGCACCACCGCTGGCATATGGCTTGGTGGCCAACATTCCGCCATCGGCATAGAGCGACATACCAATCACGTTGGGCACCATGACCCACTCGGCAGCGTCGATG
>JBIKZO010000078.1:0-7407 GCA_044354675.1 Ilumatobacteraceae bacterium
TGGTGGATTTGCGAGTGGCTCGGCATTGCGTCAGGTGGTGTTGGCTACACGCAAGCAAGGCCTGCGCGGATTAGTTGGTCGCACAAACGGCGGAATGATTGTGCATGTTGGTGTCATCGTGATTGCCTTAGCGCTCGCTGCATCAAACAGTTTTACGCACAGCCAAGAATTGTTTTTGAAAACTGGTACACCCGCATATTTCTCTGGACACAGTTTTGAGTTAATCGAGATTGTCGAAGAAACAACCGATCGTGCAATCAGTGTGAAGGCCTTGATCTCAATTGATGGCGGCCAGGCGTATGCCCCTGCAATCACCAAGTACACAAAGATTGGCATGAACATCGGCACGCCTTCGGTAAAGACAGGCATTCTGGGAGACATCTATCTCACGCTCGAACCACCCGTCAAGCAAGATTCCGGCGAGGCGCACATCAAGGTGTTCATCAAGCCACTGCTTGTGTGGCTGTGGATTGGTGGATTTTTGATGGCACTCGGCACGCTGTTGGCAGCGTTTCCGGGTCGACGACGTAAACCAACCGATGCAACGTCGGCACTGATTGGCAGCAACGATGTTGAGTGAGAAAAAAGCAAAACGAGTTGCACCAATCGCAGCAACTGTGGTGGGCATCGTGCTTGTGTGTTTGCTGTGGGTGTTGGTGAGTGCAAAACCAAATCCGTCCGACAATGCTGACTCACCGCTGCTTGGGCAACCAGCGCCGGCAGTGGTGACAACAACTCTTGAAGACAAACCATTCGACTTGGCTCGTCGCAAAGGCTCGTGGGTCGTACTCAACTTTTTCAACTCAACGTGTGTTCCTTGTCGGATCGAACATCCGCTTCTTCTTACATTTGTGCAAAACCAATTGTCGACCGACAATCCAGCCGAGATGTACACAGTGATCAATGACGACAACGACAGTGCAGTCTTGGCATTTTTTGCAGAGAACAAGGGTGACTGGCAAAAGATTCGTGACAATGACGGCACCATTGCGGTTGCATTTGGAGTTGCCAAGGTGCCAGAGACGTGGATCATTGACCCAAATGGCTACGTGCGCTTGCGCATTGCCGGACAACTCTCGGAAGGCTTGCTCGACGAGCAGATGTCGATTCTGAAAGTGCAGTTTGGGTCATGAGCACATCAAACAAACTCAACAACAAGTATTCGTGGATTTTTATGGCTGCAATCGCAAGTGCACTGTTAATTTTTGGTGGCTTACGCGACAGTGGACCACGCTCACAACAAGATCGCATCGATGCAATCACGATGCGACTTGCTTGCCCTACCTGTCAGGGCGAGAGCGTCTATGTGTCCCGGGCATCGGCTGCAGAGGCGATTCGTGCAGAGGTTGCACGACAGGTTGGCAGCGGTTTGCGAACTGATGACGAAACGATTGCCTACATTGAGCAACGCTTTGGTAGTCAGGTATTGCTCCTGCCTCGCTCGTCTGGAATCGATTCGCTGGTGTGGGCACTACCAATTGCTGCATTGATCTGTGGTGCGGCAGCACTAGGCGTGGCGTTTAGAAAATGGCGTACCGCCGATGATGGTGCAGTGAGCGCCGAGGATAGTGCATTGGTAAATGCTGCCATGGCTTCTAAAAATGTGACGGACTCAAACTCGTGATTGATCCGGACGAACAAGCGAGCCTGGAAGAGGAGCGCAGATTCCTACTGGAATCCTTGCGCGACCTCGAGCGCGAAAATGCGGCTGGTGATATTGACGATGAAGATTACCGAGTACTGAAAAATGGATATGTGCATCGTGCAGCGCAGATCATCAAGGTGTTGGATGCGGGTGTAGATGCTCGTGAGGCTCGACCACGCTTATCGATGAAGCGCAGAATTGGATCAGTTGCTGCTGTCGTGCTCATTGCAGGTGCGGCTGGCTGGTTTGTAGCCCAACAATCTGGTCAGCGATTGCCAGGCCAAACAATTAGTGGAGGGATTGAAGACTCAACTGCATCGATGCTGTCTCAAGCACGTTCACTCAATTTTTCTGATCCTAAAACCGCAATTGATTTGTATTCAAAAGTATTGGCGCTCAATCCAGATCATGTAGAGGCACTGACGTATCGATCATGGCTGATTGCGCTTGTCGCACGCGATGCACCAGACGACATGAAGATACTTGCGTTCGCTGCGGCCACTCAGGGACTCGACCATGCGATTGATGTTGAGCCGGAGTATCCCGATGCTCACTGCTTTCTTGGCATCGTGCGGTTTCGTCTTGCCGGAGATGCGGCTGGGGCTAAAGAACAACTCGACATTTGTGCTGCTCTCAATCCGCCAGCAGAAGTGAAGGGTTTCGTCGACTCAATTCGTGCAGAAGTAGCGACCGCTCTTAATCAATAGTTGGTGGCGGCCATGCATGACCACGCACGATGATGCCATTCTGACGCTCAAGCACCCACACTGAAGCCTTGCGCGAGTCACGCATTCCAGTGACCACCATGCCACGGCGTTCGAGCGCATCGGTCACCATAGGGATCATGTCTCCGTGACTGCAGAGCACTGCGTTGTCTGGACAGCTCTCGAGTAGTTCAAGAATTGGCTCGAACGGATTGTCTTCTGCGAGGCGTTCGTCGGATGTCACAGTGATCGCAAGAGTTGCTCCGAGCGGTTCGAGCGTCTGTATGCATCGCATGAATGGGCTCGACAACAACAGTGTTGGCGCAAAGTCGGCAAGCCGCTCAGCAACTGCGGCAGCCTGCAGAATACCTTTATCATCCAACGGGCGTTTGCGGTCGTCATTATCGTTCGCGGGATCCTCAAGCCACTTGCTGCGTTTGCCGGCCTTGGCGTGTCGAACTAAAAAGAGTGGCATGCGCCGTCAATCTAGCGATGCAATGAGGCAGACTGGATGAAGGAGAGATGAATTATGGGCTTTTTTGATCGCAATCGTGAACAACTTGCAAATAAGGGCATTGATGATGCCCGATTGCCGCCAGGTCAATATTTGACCGAGCGATTTCCGGTTTTGCACGTTGGTGATGTGCCGACGTACGAGCCAGGTGATTGGGATCTCAAAATATTTGGTCTTGTCGACAAACCATTCACGATCAATCTGGATGAATTGAAGAGCATGCCCGCTGTGACATTGCTGACCGATATTCACTGCGTGACCAAGTGGTCAAAGTTTGACACCACGTGGAAAGGTGTGCGAGTGCGCGACTTGTTTGAGCGCGCTGGAATGCAATCAGGTGCTGCGTACATCATGGGACATGCAGAACACGGCTACACGGCCAACCTGCCACTTGGTGATGTGTTGCTCGACGAATCACTCGTGGTGTACGAGTATGAAGGCGAAGAGATCGAGCCAATTCATGGCGGCCCAGTGCGGTTGCTCGTGCCTCATTTGTATTTTTGGAAATCTCCGAAGTGGCTGCGTGGACTTGAGTTGCGCGCAACAGATGCGCCAGGGTTCTGGGAGCAAAATGGATACAACATGTACGGAGATCCGTTTTTAGAACAGCGTTTTTGGGGCGACTAAAACGTTCTAAAGATTTGAGCTAGATAACTATCTAGATAGTGGTTGCGCAAAATGTGTCGCCCTGTGGGAGCGACGCAGACAACTCAGGTGATGTGTCGCCGTAAATTGCGGTGAGCATCCCCTTGACCATTCCGCGGTCGACTGCACAAATCACTGGATGCTCGATTGCAACATCACCAAATGGGCAGTGGTTGTTGACAATGCGCAACTGATTGTTGCGTTGATCGGTGTGCGCGGCAAAACCATGCGCAGTGAGTGCGTCGGCTACAGCTTGTAGCGCCGAGCGGAGCGATCGGTGTCCGGCGGAGATGTCATCGCCTTTAAAACCTGCAGCCATCGCTGCGCCGTATTGCTGGCCAACTTGTTCGGCCATGATCTCAGCATCTTTGGTTGGCAGCAATGCAAGTGCTTTGCCCAAGAGTGAAAGAACTAAGTCTTCGCTGCGAACGGGAAACGTAAACTCGGCACCGTCGCCAACAATGCGGTAGCGCTTAGAAGGACGACCAGCACCGCCGCCTTCAACGCGGTCGACGGCAACTTCGAGGTATCCGCCAGCAGCAAGCTTGTCGAGATGGTGACGTGCGACGTTTGGGTGCACATCAAACTTGGCTGCAACTTGGGCTGCTGTTACACCTGTCTCATAGTCACGCGCAAAAAGGTAAACGGCACGACGCGTTGGGTCACCAAAAGCAGATGTGATCGCCGACACGGTCGCGGTGAATGAACCCGACGTGTGATTAGCCGATTTGCTTGGCACACAGGTATTGTACCTATGGCCGTAGTGCAAATTATGTTGCGCAACTTATTGGAGTCAAATGTCAGCATCACAACCCACCATTGACCAACTGATCGATGCCTTGCGCCCTGTGCAGGACCCAGAGCTACACCGGTCCATTGTGGACTTGGGCATGGTGCGCGATGTTGTCATCGACAAAAAGGGCACCGTTGGGCTCACAGTGGTACTCACCATTGCGGGCTGCCCATTGCGCAACGAGATTCAGACGCGAGTCAACACTGCACTGCGAGCACTTGACGGCGTGAGTGATGTCAATCTCAATTTCGGTGTGATGAACGATGACGAGCGAGCAGCAGTACGTCAGATGCTCAATGGAAACCCTGGAGCAACCGCGGGTTCTGCTCCGGCTCAAGGCCACGCAGAGGGTCGCACGATTTCATTCGCACAGCCGGGCTCAAAGACGCGACCAATTTTGATTTCGTCGGGCAAGGGAGGCGTTGGTAAGAGCAGCGTCACTACAAACATCGCTGTTGCAATGGCCGCACTCGGGTACAAAGTCGGCATTGTTGATGCCGACATTTACGGTTACTCAATTCCACGCATGCTCGGCACCGACCGAGATCCAGTTGTGATCGACAACATGTTGTTGCCACCAGAGGCATGGGGTGTGCGTTGCATCTCTATTGGGTACTTTGTTCCTGAAGGCCAGGCAGTCGTGTGGCGCGGACCAATGTTGCACAAAGCACTCGAGCAGTTTTTGACCGACGTGTATTGGGATGAACCAGACTTCTTGTTTATTGACATGCCACCGGGCACGGGCGACATTGCGTTGAGCTTGAGCCAATACTTACCACGAGCAGAAGTACTCGTGGTCACAACGCCACAAGAAGCCGCACAAAAAGTAGCGCGACTGTCAGCAGCAATGGCAGTCAAGGTCAATTTGCCAGTGCGTGGCATTATCGAAAACATGTCGTGGTTTACGGGCGACGACGGCAAGCGTTATGAACTCTTTGGCAAAGGTGGCGGACAAATCTTGGCCGACGAACTCAATGTTCCATTGCTTGCTCAAATTCCACTGCTCAATGCATTGCGCGAAGGTGGCGATGATGGTCATCCAATTGCAGCAGTGGCGCCAGACAGCGAAGTCGGAAAGGCGTTCTTTGCGATTGCTAAGTACATCGCAGAAGACATGAAGCCGAAGAAGATTTTCAGTGCAGCACTGAAAGTGAATTAGACTCACTTCTTATGGAAATTCGCATCGGCATCATCCAGTCAGTTCGTGAAATCACTCTTGAAATTGATGACGAAAAGGCACAGGCCAAGTTCAAAGCCGCATCTGAGGCTGCGCTTGCCGGCAAGACCGAGACGTTGACTGTTGTCGACAGTCGTGGACGCGAAATCATGGTGGCTGCCAGCAAGATCGCCTATGTCGAATTTGGTGCTCCTGAGGGTGCACGCAAAATGGGTTTTGGTAGCTGACAACTTCGAGAGTCCGAAGTGAGACAGAATAAGACTGTCCTATGCCAACCCTGATCGAACTAGCCCACGAACACACAGAGCTCGAGCAGGGCGCAGTTGAGCATCTTGCCGCATTGGTCTCCGAATGGGGAATGCTGGCCGACTTTTGTTTTGCCGACATGTTGCTCTACCTACCAGTTGACAAAGAACGCTGGCTCATCAGCGCCCAAGTGCGTGCGGCAACAGGGCAGACTCTGTATCACTCTGACTATGTAGATACTTGGGCGAGTGACACCGAGCGAATTTTGCTCGACAAGTGCATCAAGTCGGACGGAACGGTGCAGGGTGAGATTTTTGTGCAAGCCATCAATGGTTCGGCCAACATGCTTGCAATTCCAGTGCGTTACGAAGGACGCATCATCGCAGTGTTGTCGCGTGAGTGGGTTATCGACAATGCGCGTCGACCAGGGCAACTTGAAACTACGTATGCCGAGATTTTTTCGAAACTCGCAGAGATGGTGGGGCAAGGTTTGTTTCCATTTGAGGGCAGAGTGGCCGATGCCAGTGTTGCCCCGCGAGTGGGTGACGGCGTGATTGTGCTCGACGCTGCAACGCGCGTGCGGTATGCATCGCCAAACGCGGTGTCTGCTTTGCATCGAGTTGGTGTGAGCGCCAATGCGATCGGGCAAACACTTGCCGAACTTGGCGTGGCAGAGACCGCAGCACGCAATGCGTATGAGCGCAAAGAGCCCGTGATTGAGGAGATTGAGCAAACGACAGAGGTAACGCTGCTCACGCGCAGCATTCCGCTGTTACGACAAGCAAATAGTGATGTCGAAGTAACCGGTGGCGTGTTGTTGTTGCGCGACGTTTCCGAGTTGCGTCGTCGTGACCGATTGTTGCTGACTAAAGATGCGACAATTCGCGAGATTCACCACCGAGTAAAAAATAACCTGCAGACGATTTCTTCGTTGTTGCGATTGCAGGGGCGTCGGCTCACTTCGCCAGAGGCCAAAGAGGCAATAGCCGAATCTGTGCGTCGTATTCGCACGATTGCGCTCGTACATGAGACGCTTTCTCGCGAACCTGGTGAAGACATCTCGTTTATCGAGATCGTGCGACCACTGATGCGCTTGGTTGAAGAAGGTTTGCAATCAGCCGATCGTCCAGTGACATTTCAGGCAAAGGGCGATGGTGGGCGACTGCCGGCGACTATTGCAACACCCTTATCGGTTGTGATTCTTGAGTTGTTGCAGAACGCAGTTGATCACGGTTTTCCAGAAGGCAGTGCTGGCGGTGCAGTGATGGTTGTTCTTTCACACGATGAAGACGAATTGCACATTCAGGTTGTCAATAACGGCATCGTGCTCAGCCCTGATTTCGACTTTGCCAAGGCAACCGGGTTGGGGCTTTCCATCGTGCGTACGCTTGTAACTACAGAACTTGCGGGCACTATCGAGATGCGAGCTGCAGTGAAGGCTGACGGTGTTTCAAGCGGAGTAGCGATGACCAAAGATGGTCAGGGCACAGTGGTCGATCTGCGCTTGCCGGTTTCAGCAAGAAATTAAGACGGTTACTGAAGATTTGGCTTAGGCAGTTGCGCGGGCTGCGCGACGCTCTGCAGCCATTTTGCGGCGCACATCGCGACGCTCGTCTTCTGACAATCCACCCCAGATGCCACAGTCTTGATTGGTCTCGATTGCAAACTCGAGGCACTCGCGCT
>JBIKZO010000079.1:0-7214 GCA_044354675.1 Ilumatobacteraceae bacterium
GAGCGCGAAATTGTGAGCGCAATCATGATCACGGATGCATGCTCGAACTTCTGAAGCTGCATCGAAGTTTCACTACTGATCTGCTCTACGAGTGCCGCAGTGTGTCGGGCAGGACTGGCCAAAATAACTGCATCTGCTTGCAACGATTCAGTTGCAAGATGCACTACATACGAGCGACCTTGGGGTTCGATACTGCGTACTGGGGAAGAAAGAATCACGCGCGCACCGGCTTCAACAATTCGGTCGTACACAGCGCGAGTAAGTGTGCTCATGCCAGTAATTGGTGTTGCAAATACTGGGCCGCCGCTGGTGCGCTTTTGCATTGCATTGCGGGCCGCGTGCATGAGGCTTGTTGGCTGTGCCAAGAGCTCGGCTACTTGGGGCATGCCTTGCACACTGAAATAATCGGTGTCGGCTGCGTAGATGCTTCCAACGAGTGGGTCGACAAGACGCTCCAGCACTTGGTTGCCGCAACGACTGCGAATTGCAGCGCCCAACGAATCGGTTGATCGACCTATCGCACGAGGAAGAAACGGTTCGACAGATGCGCGCAATTTTCCAGACTTTGTAAGTAAATGTGTGTTCCAAATTGCTTTGTGCGAACCAGGCACACCAAGCACGGTGCCTGCCGAAATTGCGTGCAAGTTGTTGTTCCAGATGTAGGCATGATTGGCAGCGGGTGAAGTGAGGTGGTGATCGAGACCAACTGCGGCGCAGAGTTTCATTGCTGATGGAGTACGCGTCAAAAATGCGTCGGCCGATTCGTCGACCGACTCGAGCCCAGCAAATGGTGAGGCCTGAATAATGCCGCCAATGCGATCGGTGGCATCAACGATGGTGATGCGCGGTGGATGAGGTTGTTGTAGTAATTGATGCGCAGCAGCAAGACCAGTTATGCCTGCGCCAACGATAACGACGTGCCGATCGCTGAAGTTTTTAGCAGCGGTCGTGTTGTCGATTGACATACTCAATCAGCTTTACGATGCGCTCAAGACGCGTTGCGCAAGTGCGCTCATCACTGTTGAGTCATCATTTACACAAGCAGTGCGGCTGAAGCTCAGCCCCAATTTGTCAGCATGTTGTGCTGCTTCGATGTCGAGGTCGTACAACACCTCTAAGTGATCAGCCACAAATCCAACTGCACTCACCAATACGCCGTCTGCGCTGCGTTGTGCGGCAATGTCGTCGATGGCAATCAAAATGTCTGGACCAATCCATGGCTCTGGAGTTCTTCCGGCAGATTGCCAAGCAATGTCCCAGTTCGAATGCTCAACAAGACCAAGTTGTTTGGCTACTGCGGATGCTGTTGCGTGCAACTCCGTTGGGTACGGGTCGCCTCCATCGATAATTCGCTGTGGCAGAGAGTGCGCTGTGAATAACACCCGAGTGCGAGTAGGCATTGCGGCCAACTTTTGTTTCATATCAGCAGCAATGAAGTCGACAAAGGCGGGCTCGATGGCCCAAGAATTGATACCGACCACTTCCACTCCGTGAGGCTTCGCAGCCTCGGTGGCACGTCCAACATATTGTCCAATTGAATACGAAGAAAAGTGCGGCGCAAGCACGAGCGCAACGATCTTGGTGAAACCCTGTTGTGCCAAATCGTCCACTGCTGTCTCGATCATTGGTGCAGCATGTTTGAGCCCCAACTGCACATGAAATTGACCGGGCTTGAGAGCATCCAGCGCTCGTTGAAGTGCATCGCGTTGTGCCTCGGTGCGCGCGGCCAGTGGAGAGATGCCACCAATTGCGTCGTACCGAGCCACCAAGTCGGCAAGTTGTTCATCGGTTGGTGCACGACCGCGTCGTATGTCGGTGTAATAAGGAAGTATCTCTTGCGTACTGCGCGGAGTGCCGTAGGCCATCAATAAAACTGCTGTGCGGTTCATGAGCCAGTCCTTTCGTGGACATGTTGTACTACTGATGCCAACACATCTGGATTTACACCAGGAGTTACACCGTGACCGAGATTAAAAATATGACCAGGATGATTGGCATTGTCGGCGAGCACTGCGTCTGCACCCTTGAGTGCAGTTGCTACATCGCCTTGCACAAGTGATGGATCCAAATTTCCCTGAATGATGGTGTCTTTGCCAAGACGTGCCCGAGCATCGGCAATTGATGTGCGCCAATCGAGTCCCATCACTGTTGCCCCCGTTGAGTGCATTAACTCGAGTAGGTGATCGCAACCAACACCAAAGTGAATCGATGGTGCATGGGGGTGAGAGCGTTTCAATTCACTGATGACGCGTGCAGAGTGCGGCAAGACTGCATCGCGATATTGATCCTGCGTCAAATTTCCTGCCCACGAATCAAAGAGTTGATATGCACTCGCACCGGCGTCGAGCTGACTGCGTAGAGACGCAACAGCATGCTGTGCGAGTCGCTGCATCAAGTCGTGCCACAACTGTGGCTCGGTTGTCATCATTTGTTTCGTGAGCAGATGATCGCGGCTTGGTTTGCCTTCAACCAAGTAACTGCCAACAGTAAATGGAGCGCCGGCAAATGCGAGTAGTGGAACCTTGAGCTCACTTGCCAACATGCGAACGGTTTCTAGTACGTACGGCGTATCGGTCTCTGGTTCAAATTCGCGAAGTCGCTGCAAGTCTGCATGAACTCGAAATGGTTGCTCGGCAACAGGGCCAGTTCCTGGAGCAACGTCAATTCCAAAACCAACTGCATGTGCTGGCACAACGATGTCGCTGTACAACACTGCTGCGTCAACTCCATATCGTGTTACGGGTTGCAACGTGATGTCTGCGGCAAGTCGGGGTTGTTTGATTGCATCCAAGATGCTGCCTTCACCGCGAATTGCGCGATACTCGGGCAAACTTCTGCCTGCTTGACGCATGAACCACACTGGCGTGTGAGTAATTCGCTTGCCCGAAGCTGCTGCAAGAAATGGGCTAAGTGCCGTGTCTTGCGCTGCAGGGCTCATGCCAAGAAACGCTATCGCCAGCGTTATTGGTGCCGACGAGTTGAGCGCCGTTTGTGTGCAACGTCACGCTTCAGTAATGCCTCAAGTTTTGCCACTCTGGTGCCAGCAGGCGGATGAGTTGAAGTTGAAAGCATTGGTCGAAGTCGCATCCCTTTTTGATTTTCATGTTTGTCTACATTGCGTAGGGCACTTACCAGTTCGTGTCCAAAACCCATCTGAGCAGCTCGAGCGTCAGCGCGATATTCGGATGCTCGACCGATGCGGTTATTGAGTGCCTGTGCAGCGTTAAACCCAGAAAGTAAAAGGTATGAAATAGCCGTGAGCAAAGTTGTGAGTGCATGCATCAAGAAGCGCGCAACTACAAATTGTTCGGTGAGATTTGAAGTTACGCGTTGAGCATAATTTCGAATCCAAATACCAAGACGAGCAAGACCAATAATCGGAAGGCTCATCCATTGCGAAATAGTGAGCGCCACGGTGTGCCCACCCATGTGGTGACTGAGTTCGTGGGCGAGAACTCCAGTGAGTTGATCTTGTCGTAGGTGATCGATTGCGTAAGACGAAACGACGAGCAAATGTCCGCCGCATGCAAATGCATTGGTCTCGCCACTGTCAACGACGGACAGCACGAATCGATTTGGCGAAAAATGATTTGCCTGCGAAACGATGTTCCACGCTGGCTGCAATGCAAGAAGTTCACGTGATGTTGGTGGTCTTGCTCCGAGCAATCTGGCAAAGACAATGCGCTGCACTGGTCGGGAAAAGAGAACGACACCAAACAGCATCGCCATGCTGGCAAAAAAGAAATACGAAACATCAGATGTCAATTTCAGTGGCAACCAAATCAGTCCAATTGCAATGAACCACACTGGAAGCAGTGCAACAACAGGTGCGATTGCGGCAAATGCCGATGTGTCGAGACGTCGGCGAGATTGCTCCACCAATTCAGTCAAGCAGAAATTCGCTTGCGCAACGGTTAGTGAGTTTTAATCACATATGTAGAATGCACATGCAGGATTGTTTGAGGTCGTTGCAACTACAAGAAACTGGGGGTAAATGCGATGGGTGGACAAGTGCAACCGGGGGCAGAGGCATGGTCTCACAAGGGAACACACAAGAGCGGCGTATTGGTGATCCATGGCTTTACCGGCAACCCTTCATCTGTACGCGAGCTCGCCGAACGGTTTGCCGCTGAGGGCTTTCATGTAGAAGTGCCGCGTTTATCTGGACACGGAACCGTCATTGAAGACATGATGCCAACACGCTGGTCCGACTGGAGTGCAGACGTAGAGACTGCATACAAAGTTTTGTCATCACGTTGCCAGAGAGTCATCGTTGCGGGGCTGTCGATGGGCGGAGCATTGACATTGTGGTTGGCGGCTCATCATCCTGAAATTGCAGGAATTGTCTGTATCAATCCAGTTGCGCAGGGACGAACGGCCGAAGAAATTGCGTTCTTTGATGTAATTATTGAGTCTGGTGAGGAGTCACTTCCCGGCATCGGCAGCGACATTTCTGATACTCAGGTTGTAGAAAATTCGTACGCCGGTACACCGCTGCGAGCCGCATATTCGATGTATGTAGATGGGGCTGCACCTCTTGCTGACCACTATCCGAAGATGGTGATGCCGATGTTGCTCATTAACTCAGTCCAAGATCACGTTGTCGAACCAACGCAAAGCGACTTCTTGGTTGCACACTATGCAGGAAAAGTTGAGCGTGTAATGCTGGAAAAGAGTTTCCATGTTGCAACTCAAGATGTTGAAAAAGAAACTGTGATGTCTTGTTCGGTCACGTTCGCAAAGCAGGTCTTAGGCGCGTGAACCTTTTTGCGGGCATACCAAGTCCAAGAAGTGGGTCTTTAGATCTAGGTCCACTCAAACTCAACGCGTATGGGGCGATGATCGCACTTGGTGTGATGGCAGCAGTGTGGCTTGCCGGTCGTCGTATGGAGAAGCGCGGAATTGGTACGCGCGACGACATGGGTTCAATCGCAATGATTGCCGTGCCCGTTGGCGTTATTGGTGCGCGTTTGTATCACGTTGCCACCGACTGGCAACGATTTGAAAACGATCTCGGCAGCATCGTGCAAGTGTGGAAAGGTGGCCTTGGCATTTGGGGCGGTATCGCACTCGGCACGGTTGCAGGCGTGTGGTTTGCAAAGCGCAAAGGTATCTCGATTGGTTTATTGCTGACTTGTGTTGCACCAGCATTGCCGCTTGCACAAGCAATCGGTCGTTGGGGCAACTGGTTTAACCAAGAGCTTTTCGGTCGTCCAACCACATTGCCTTGGGCTCTTGAAGTATCTGCATCAACAGCCAAGGCTGCTGGCTATGCAGCAGGCACTACTTTTCATCCAACATTTTTGTACGAATCATTGGCGTGCGGTGCGTTGTGTTTCGCACTCATTGTTCTCGACAAAAAAGTTCCGATGCGTCCTGGCAGATTGTTTTGTTTTTATACTGCCGGTTACACGCTGTTTCGTTTCTTCATTGAGGGCATCCGCATCGACGAAGCACATCAAGTTGGTGGCTTACGACTCAATCAGTGGGTGTCACTTGTGGTGTTTAGCGTGTCAGCTCTGCTCATTGTCGCAATGCGGCAGCAAGATCTTCAGGAATCATCGGATTGAAATATTCTCCAGTCGATACCTCGGCTGCTGCGATATAGCGCATTACTCCGTTGCCGCGCCACGGAGAAACAATTTCAAAATTGAGCCATGCATCGGCATGCTTCGTTTCGTTTGTTGTCGGTCGCTGATTGAGCCACAACATATACGGCACGCGTGCGTCAAACAGCGAATCAATTCGAGTGAGCGCATCCACCAACATTGCTGCACATGCATCGCGCTGTTGAGGGCTGAGTTCGCTCAAGCTTCCAACTTGTATTGAAGGGGCGATCTCAAGTGCAACGGGATACACAGATGCGTACGGAACAGAAGTGCGCCAACCATCGTGCTCGTGCACAAGTCGTTCTTGCGATTGGTCTGGTCTCCAACCATTGCTGAGCCGTGCACTTGTGCGTGCAGGAATGTGGTCAAACGCATAAATCTGTCCATGTGGGTGATCAATCGTCGCGCCAACTTCGCGCCCACGATTTTCAAAGATCAAAATGTCATCAACGTCTGCGCGCGCACCCAGTTCGGTTGTTCGTTGCGCCCACAAATCGATCACGCTTCGCACTCCGGTTGCTCCGAGGCCTGCAAAGGATTGATCATGGTCAGGCGAGTACAACACAATCTCGCACCGGTCGTTTGGCATCGGGGGCCAACGATTTGCAAAGTGGTGTGTTTCGTAGGGTTGAGGAGCCTCTAATCCACCCACGCAAAACGGGCAATCGGTGGCGGGCAAATTTGGACGATTTTGTCGCGAACCAACTACGTGCACAACAGTGCCCGTGCTGGGATCAATGCGTTCATTGCCCGAGCCACCATGCGTGAGGTTGTGTTGAGTAGCCATGGATCTGCAACTGACGGTACCGTGCGCAGTGGTGTCTACTCAACCAATACTTCCAATCCTGAAGCACATCGGCGATTCTCGCCAGTCGGTGGTGTGCGACGTCTCGGGTGGAGTACCAACAATTCTTTATTGGGGTGCAGCGTTGAACGCGGTTTCGCTGGCCAATCTTGATGCGATCGCGACAGCAACTTTGCGGCCAAGCATGCCCGGCGTTACCGATGCAATCAATGCAATTTCATTGGTGCCGTGTCACGGCGATGGCGCCACGATGCGTCCAGGTATCGGAGGACATCGTCCAGGTGGTCGTCATTGGGCGCCACGGCTTTCTTTTGTCAGTTGCGAAGTTGGCGATCAACAATTGATTTCGATTGCGCGAGATGATGCTGCGCAACTCGAACTTGAAACCAAACTTGTCTGTAGTGCATGGGGCACACTTCACGCCACCGCAATGTTGCGCAACATTGGTGAGACGCGATACTTGCTTACCAATCTGACTATTACATTGCCCGTCATTGAGAGTGCAACTCAATTGCTCACATTTAGTGGTCGGTGGGCGCGTGAAGCACAGTTGCATCGTCGCGATTTTGTGGATGGTGCGTGGACTGCAGAAAATCGCACAGGACGCACATCGCACGAGCACTTGCCGTTGATCTTTGCAACCGAGCGTTTTGCAGACGAATGGAATGGTCAAGTGTGGGGAGCACATCTTGCGTGGAGCGGCAACTCGGTGTTGCTCGCCGAAGTATTGCCAGACGGCAGAAAATACATGCAACTGGGCGAACTGTTGCATGCAGGCGAGTTGTGCCTTGAGCCAGGTG
>JBIKZO010000013.1:0-24486 GCA_044354675.1 Ilumatobacteraceae bacterium
AATTCTGAAAGTGCTTTGTCTTTGGCGGGCGATGACTCTGCCAACGTGACCTCAACGAGTTCTGCTTTGCCACCCTTAAGTTGCATCAAGCGCACAAATGCTCCGACAGTCACTGCTTCTTGCACCAGGCTCGTGATGAGGTGAGGTGTCGACACAGATACGTCTACGCCCCACATGTCATTAAACATCCAGTAATTGTTTGGGTTATTGACGCGAGCAACCACGCGTGGCACGCCAAACTCTTGCTTTGCCAAAAGCGATACCACAAGGTTGTCTTCGTCGTCACCAGTTACCGAAGCAACAACATCAGCAAGTGTTACTCCGGCCGCTGCAAGCACTGTCACATCGCATGCATCGCCTTGATGCCATTTGACTCCAGTTGTCGTGCTCGACTGCCCATACTCGCGCACGACTGCGCGATCGCTTTCAATAATTGTTACTTCATGTCCAGATTCAAAAAGTTGTTGTGCAGTAAACCTGCCAACACTTCCACCACCCGCAATGACTACTTTCATGTTCAGTGACCCTTTCCGTTTTGGGTCGGTGCGAGTCCTGCATCAAATTGGCTCAGCGCAGCGATCTCTGCAGCGATATACACAACGTCACCTTCTTGAATGATCGTGTCGGAATTTGGAATCATTGCAGCCCCAAGTCGACGAACAGACACAACACGAGCTGACGCTGTCTCAATACTCGTAACTTGCTTCCCAATCAAATGTTTTGGCATCTCGCGCTCAACGAGCACCACAGATGCACTCGGATCTGTCCATTCGACGGCTGGTAACTCTGGCAGGATGCGTCGCAAGATGCGCTCTGATGTCCACTTAACAGTCGCAACAGTGGCGATTCCAAGTCGTTCATAAATTTCGGCGCGCTTCGGATCATAGATACGTGCCACCACTCGCTCAATCCCAAACTCTTCACGAGCAACACGGGCAATCAAAATGTTTGAGTTGTCGCCGTTGGTCACTGACGCGAGCGCGCCTGCCCTTTCAATTCCAGCCTCAATGAGCACTTCACGATCAAAACCGATTCCAGTGATTTTCTGGCCAGTGAACGATTCGCCCAGCCGCGAAAATGCTTCCGGTTTACGATCAATGACAGCCGCGGTGTGGCCAGCAGCGGTGAGTTCCCGACCCAGAGTTGAGCCAACCCGCCCACATCCAACTATGACTACATGCACTTCGGTCTCCTATTTGCCTTGACAGACAAACAGCGTAGGCGAATTACTCGCCTCAAGAGGCCTTCGTGTGGCAGGCTTCTTAACGCTTATGGCTACATCAACTAAATCCAGTGCGGTTAAGCGGTTCTTCATCGGTAAACCAATCTCGTCCGCTGACGACGCCCACCACCGCTTGCCCAAGAAAATTGCCTTGCCCGTATTTGCAAGCGATGCCATCTCATCTACCGCTTATGCAACCGAAGAGATCCTGATCGTATTTTTGTCGCTGGCTGGTGCAGGTGTCGCCGCGTACAACAATCTCGTCCCATTGTCCATCATGGTGGTGATCTTGCTTGCCATCGTTGTGAGTAGTTATCGCCAAACTATTTTCGCCTACCCAAATGGTGGAGGCTCCTACGTAGTTTCTCGAGAGAATCTAGGCAAATACCCCTCGTTGGTTGCGGGTGGATCAATGCTCGTCGATTACATCCTCACCGTTGCGGTTTCTGTTGCTGGTGGTACCGCCGCAATCATCTCGGCTTTCAATGGAATGGCACCGTACCGAGTTCAGTTATGTGTGGGCTTTATTGCAGTTATCACGATTGCCAACCTTCGTGGTCTCAAAGAGTCTGGATCACTCTTTGCACCGCCAACGTACCTGTACATCATCTGCCTCTTTTCACTCATCGGTGTCGGACTTTTTAAAGTTTTCTTTATGGACCTCCCCCCGATCAGTCATGATTCCGAAGTTGCCAAAGAACTTCTCTCCCACACAAATAGCGTGACATTGTTTTTCTTTCTCAAAGCATTTTCTTCAGGAGCAGTAGCGCTAACTGGCATTGAAGCAGTAGCTGATGGTGTGCCTGCGTTCAAAAAACCAGAACCCAAAAATGCTTCGATCACGCTCATGATCATGGCTGTCATTCTTGGTACAAGTTTTTTTGGACTCAGTGTTCTCGCACAGCACCTTCAGCCACTCAAAGACCATGAGGGTCTGATTAGAGATACGGTGCTTGCCCAGTTGGCAGAGCAGGTATATGGTGGCCGCAACATCTTTTTCTTCGTCACACAATTTGCCACATTTGGAATCTTGATTCTTGCAGCCAACACGGGCTATGCAGATTTCCCGCGGTTGTCGTCGATCATTGCTAAAGACAACTACATGCCGCGCCAATTCATGAATCGTGGCGACCGACTTGTCTTTTCTAACGGAGTAATTTTTCTTGGAGTCTCATCTGGCGCACTCGTTGTGATTTTTGGAGGACTCGTCAACGCTCTCATTCCTCTTTATGCAGTTGGAGTGTTTACCGGTTTCACATTGAGCCAAGCGGGAATGTTTGTACGTCACCGCAAACTCAAAGAAGATGGTTGGGTGCCTCGTGCCATCATGTCGGCTTTTGGTGCATCGACAACCGCGCTTGTTGCAGGGGTCGTTGTTGTTGTCAAGTTTGCCGATGGAGCATGGATTCCTGCAGTAGTGATCCCAACTCTTGTCTTTTGCTTTGTGGCAATTAATCGTCACTACACACGGGTTCGTAGTTACCTCACTGCTCAAGACGGATACACGGCGCCATTCCATACCCACTTTGTCATCGTGCTGGTTGGTTCGGTCAATCAAGGAACTCTTCAGGCAATTCGCTATGCGCAAAGCCTGCGCCCAGACAGATTGATTGCGATCTCGGTAGTAGAGACTGCAGACGACCGACAAAAGATTGACGAAGCGTGGGTCAAATTCAATCTGTCCGACGTCGAGCTACAGACAGTTATGTCCGAATACCGCGATCTCACCGAACCAATCCTTAATCGAATCAACGAACTTGATGCAGAATATGATGACGACCTGATTACTGTCGTAATCCCCGAGTTTGTTACCAGCGTGCGTTCACAATGGCTCCACAACCAATCGGCACTTGCCATCAAGGCCCGTTTATTGTTCAGGCCAAACACAGTTGTCACATCGGTACCTATCGTTATTCCTTAATTTTTTGCGTAGTCTGACTACATGAAAATAATTATCTCTGGAGCCAGCGGGCTCATTGGCAAACGACTCGTCGAGCAACTACAACAGCACGGTCACGACGTTGTGCGCCTTGTTCGTCGCGCTGCCAGCACTGGCGAAATCATGTGGGACCCAAAATCTGGCGTACTCAGCGCATCGGCACTTGAGGGCGCCGATGCAGTAATCCATCTTTCGGGTGCGGGCATCGGTGACAAGCGATGGACATCGTCATATAAGCGCGAAATTTTGGAAAGCCGCACGATCACTACCAATTTGCTCGCAACCACCATTGCCAACATGAATCGCAAACCATCAGTGTTCTTGTCTGGTTCGGCAATTGGAATCTATGGTCCTCGCAAAGAAGAGCAACTCACCGAAGTCAGCACCCATGGCTCAAGTTTTCTGGCCGATGTTTGCGAGCAATGGGAACACGCAGCAAAGCCGGCGTCCGATGCTGGTATTCGCACCGTGTTGTTGCGCACAGGCATTGTGCTCACAACCAAAGGTGGTGCGCTCAAAAAGCAATTGCCACTCTTCCAACTTGGCCTTGGAGGAAAGTTTGGCAATGGCAAGCAGTGGCAGAGTTGGATCTCGATTGATGACGAAGTCGGTGCGATCGAACACTTGCTGACCGCCAACGTAAGTGGTGCAGTCAACCTCACTGCCCCAAACCCGGTGACGAACGCAGAGTTCACGAGCACGCTCGCACGCGTAGTGAAGCGCCCAGCTTTTCTACCAATCCCGCCGTTTGCACCAAAAGCAATACTTGGTGGAGAGCTTGCCGACGCATTGCTATTTACAGGACAACGAGTTATCCCTGCGGCGCTCAATGCCAGCGGTTACCAATTCGTGCATCCAACACTCGAAGTAGCACTGCGCGCATTGCTCAAAAAATAATTAAAGAAGTCAAAAATTATGACGCTCCCCACACAAGTTGATGTGGTCGTAATCGGCGCCGGCCTATCAGGGCTTGCAGCAGCACGACAAATTCAGCAGAGTGGATTGAGTGTTGTGATACTCGAGGCATCGGATGGCGTTGGTGGGCGCGTACGCACCGACAACGTAGATGGATTTTTACTGGATCGAGGATTTCAAGTCTTGCTCACTGCGTATCCAGAGCTCGCCACACAAGTCGACATGAACGCACTCGACTTGCAAGCATTCGACCCCGGTGCATTTGTTTGGATGAAGTCAAAAAATGGTGGTGGTGGAAAAGGCCATGTTGTTTCAGATCCATTTCGCAAACCTTCAACATTGCTTGCCACGACATTTGCCCCGATTGGCACAGTGATTGACAAATTGCGCATTGTGCTGTTGCGATTGCGCGTATTGCGCGGTGTTGCTCCCAAATTATTGCGCAACAAAGACATGTCAACACTTGATGCGCTTCGCAGCGAAGGTTTTTCACAACGCATGATTGAGACGTTCTTCAAACCACTCTTTGGCGGTGTCCAACTCGATCCGCAATTAGCCACATCGCGTCGCATGTTCGACATCATTTTTCGCTCACTAAGTGAGGGGCAAAGTGTGTTGCCAACCCGAGGCATGCAGGCACTCCCCGAACAACTTGCTTTGCGACTAACACAAAACACCGTGCGTCTTAATTCACCTGTTGAGTCACTTGACGGAACAACGGTGACTCTGCAAAGTGGCGAGCGCGTTGGTGCACGAGCAGTAGTGGTCGCCACCGATGGACCAGCTGCTTCGACCCTGCTGGGTTTGCCACCCGTTCAGTCGCGCACAGCAGGCTGCGTCTACTTTTCTGCCGACACACCACCAAACAACAAGAAATATGTCATCCTCGATGGCTCTGGAAAAGGCCCTGTACTCAATGTCGCAATTATCAGCAATGTTGCGCCGTCGTACGCACCACCTGGAAAACACCTCATTGCCGCAGCGCTACCCGGTGTGATCTCAGGCGACCTTGAACAACTTGCTCGACAACAATTGCGCGAATGGTGGGGACCACAAGTTGATTCATGGAAACATTTGCGCACCTACGCGATCAGTCACGGAGGCCCAGTGCAATCTGCACCGTTCTCTCCCAAACAGCGAGTGTCGCTTGGCAATGGTCGGTTTGTGTGCGGTGACCATCGCGACACGGGCTCCATCCAAGGTGCGCTGTATTCGGGTCGGCGCTGTGGCGAGGCTGTGGTGCAGTCACTCGCCTAGATTGAAGACATGACAATCGATAGAAAAAATCAAATCGTCAGCGTTGATCGAGTAATTCCAGCGACACCCGAGCAAATATTCGAACTACTCGTAGATCCGCGCAACCACAGTGCATTCGATGGATCGGGAACCGTCAAAGCCGCAAATATCTCGGCACCAACCCGTTTGTCTCTCGGCGCAAAGTTTGGGATGGACATGAAGATGGGCCCCTCGTACAAAATCCAAAATGAAGTTGTTGAGTTTGTTGAGGGCAAACAGATCGCATGGCGCCACCAAGGTCATCACGTCTGGCGCTACATGCTCGAGCCTGTTGCTGGTGGCACAAAAGTCACCGAACAGTTTGATTATGCCAAGATGCGAGCAAAAATAGTTTTACATGTTCTTCGATCAATTCCGAAGAACGAAAAATCAATGATCAAGACTCTTGAAAATCTTGAGAAACACTTCGCCGGCAACTAAGCAGCGCAAAACCCATCATGACGGTTCAGCTTCCACTCGGGTTTCGTTCCCACGTAGCAAACATTGGCATTAAGGACACAACCGACGACTTCACGCTCGTTGTTGCCGACGGTACTTGCTCGGCTGCTGGTGTGTTTACACAAAGTCGTTTTGCTGGCCCAAGTGTCGTAGTGAGTCGCGAGCACATCGCCAATCTTTCTGCTCGCGCTGTTGTAGTCATATCCAAAAATGCCAACGTCGCAACTGGTGCAGAGGGAATGGCAAATGCCCGTGAAATTGTTGCCAACGTTGCGTCAACCCTCAATTGCGCCACCACAGAAGTACTCATTGCTTCGACAGGAGTGATTGGACGTCAGTACCCAATGACCAATGTTCGTATGGGCCTTACATCCATCCCTCAACCTTGCTCCGAAACTTCGGCAGATGCTGTGGCACGAGGAATCATGACGACAGACACCGTTTCCAAGGTTGCGCAAGCCACAGTGAGCGGCTCGAGTTCGCGCGTCGTTGGCGTAGCAAAAGGTGTTGGCATGATCGAGCCAAACATGGCAACGCTGATCACCATGATTTTTACCGACGCACTCATTGCGCCAGCCGATCTCGACCGCGTGTTTCGCAAAGTCATCGATCAAACATTCAATTGCGTTTCGGTAGATACCGATACCTCTACGAGCGATACAGCAATTGCGATGGCGAGCGGTGCCGCCGGCGTCGTTGACCTTGTCGCATTTGAGCAGGCGTTATACGAAGTTGCGCTATCGCTCACCAAACAAGTAGCGCGCGACGGCGAAGGTGCCGAAAAACTTATTGAGGTTCACGTTGATACTGCGAAAGATCACGAGCAGGCCAAAACAGTTGCCAAGGCAATCGTCAACTCCCCCCTTGTAAAGACTGCGGTGCACGGTGCAGACCCAAACTGGGGTCGAGTTGCTATGGCGGTTGGCAAGTGCAGTCAATACCTAGATATCAATCAAGACAATGTGGTGATTCGATTTGGCTCGCAAGAGGTGTACCCCACTCAAGTCGACGCACAAGGTCTTGCCAATTTGAGCAATTACATGCGTGGAAAAGACGTGCGCATTCATGTCAGCCTCGCCACCGGCACAAGCGATGCAACTGTGTGGGGCTGCGATCTCACCGATGGCTATGTGCGCATCAACGCCGACTACACCACCTGATTCTTGCGAGGTGAGTTAGATATAACTCTCTAGCCAAGCCATTAGTGATTCGCGGTAATGCAGCAGCGATTTGTATTTGGCCACATCATCTGGAAGACGCTTTATCAGCGAGTGCAAGGTTCGTGCCTTGTCCGCGCCTCTCGCAACGTACTCGGTGATCGGTTGCTGATAGGTGCGAATCGTAAACAGTGATCCGCCACTGAGTGGCAGAGCCCGAAGCGTCTGTCTCTCCATGCGCACCCATAATTGTGATGGGTCACTCACCAGTGGCGCACTCGGAGCAACAGGCTGAAACAGCGCGCAGTGATCTTCAATCGTCCAATTGGATCGAACCATGGGTTGGTCGGCCTTCAGCCTTGCCATCGTCGTATCAACCGCACTGCCCACCTGCTCGGCATATTTTGCGACAGGTCGATGCACAGCCAGCATGTCTTGTCCCAACTTGGCATTCAATTTCCATCGACTTGGCGAACACACCACTCCAGCGACAACAACTGATTTCATGATGACCAAGTCGTCCGCGACCATCAGTGCTGCTTCTACAAGCGCATCAATACCCGTTGACTGCAATTTCCTACCCACAAAGTCAGCCACGAGTTGTGCGGCTTCACCTGCTGCATCTTCACCGCCCTCAAGCAACCCAACAACTTCACTTCTGCGAGCCTTCAATAATTCACGCTTCATAGCGATCGTCGGCTCGGTCTCGGCATCACTTGGTAGCCACTGCGCAACATCAAGCGGACGCGTGCCTACACGATGGCGAAACTCATTGGTCATCCCCACCGGAAGAATCGCATCGGGTATCGGTAACGCCTCAAACGAGGTGAAGTCATTTATGGGCAACTCGTCGTAAGGCGTAAACGGATGTTGATGCAGTACGTGAGTCATGATTGCACGCTCATTACCGAGCGCTCAACATCAGATCACTTAGGCGTCATGCGAATGCCACCGTCGACGCGAATCGTCTCGGCATTCATATAACTGTTGGTGATGCATTCGACCACCATGCTCGCAAGTTCTTCTGGATAACCAAGTCGCTGTGGGAAGAGAACACCCTTTTGCAAATTGGCTTTGAACAACTCGCTGTTTTCGCCCTGACCATAAATCGGTGTGTCGATCAAACCAGGTGCAACGGTGTTCACGCGAATACCGATGGCTGAAAGGTCACGAGCGATCGGCAATGTCATACCTACCACTCCACCCTTAGATGCCGAGTACGAGGCTTGGCCAATTTGTCCGTCGAATGCAGCGACTGATGCCATGTTGCAGATTGAACCACGCTCGCCGTTTTCAAGTGGTTCGTTTGTGCTCATTGCAGTGCCAATAATGCGAATGCAGTCAAACGTGCCGACCAAGTTGATTGCTACAACTTTTTTGAATGCGTCAAGGTTGGCAGCCGACTCGTATGAGCCATCTTTGCCCACGGTACGTTGTGCCCAACCGATGCCAGCCGAGTTGACAAGCGCGCGAATTGGCCCCATCGACTTGGCCATCTCTGCAGCATTGATGATGTCTTGAGTGTTTGTCACGTCAACTTTGCAATACGCTCCACCAACTTCTTTTGCTAACGCCTGACCTTTTTCTTCTTGAATGTCAGCGATAACGACTTTGGCGCCACGCTTGGCAAGCAAACGAACGCATGCCTCACCAATTCCCGATGCTCCACCTGTGACTATTGCGCTTGCTCCGTTGAGTTCCATGAGGTGCAACTCTACGCAAGTTGGTATGCGTCAAGCAAAGCCGAGCGACGCCGCCACAGCAAGTGCATCTACGTGCTCATTCATTGGCTCGCCATTATGCGCCTTGACCCACGTAAAGGTCACATCACCGCGCTTATTTACTGCATCTATCAGCGGCTCCCAGATATCACGATTGGCCACTGGCTGACGCTGCGAATTTTTCCATCCACGCTTTTGCCAACCAACCCACCACGAGTCTCGAAAACAATGCACCACATAGGTGCTGTCAGAACGAATTTCGATTGGACCAGCATGATCGGCGTGCGCGCGCAATGCTTCCAGCGCTGCCATCAATTCCATACGTTGATTTGTCGTATGAGTTTCGCCACCCGTTGCACAAGGTTCACCTGTTGGAAATGTTGCCCACGCCCAGCCACCAGGGCCTGGGTTTCCCGAACATGCTCCGTCGGTGTAGATAACAATCACGCCCTAGATACTTACTGATTTGAAGCCGTTCGGCAGGTACCCACCAGTAAGTCTGCGAGAATGAGCAAATGATCTTTGACGGTTCGATGCACCAGTTGCCCGATACCGACCCGGGTGAAACTGCAGAGTGGCTTGACTCGCTAGACGCCGTCGTTGATGTGCAAGGCAAAACGCGCGCAAGATATTTGTTGTCCCGACTGCTCGAGCGCGCACGCGAATCGCAAGTGAGTTTTCCCGCAACAGTTTCGACTCCCTATGTCAACAGCATTCCTCGCGAGCAAGAGCCGTGGTTTCCTGGTGACGAACACATTGAGCGACGCATCCGTGCCTACATCCGATGGAATGCAGCAGTCATGGTGGTGCGCGCCAACACCAACGCTGAAGGCATCGGCGGTCACCTCTCTACATTTGCGTCGTCGGCAAGTTTGTACGAAGTTGGTTTCAATCACTTCTTTCGCGGCAAAGACAGCGGCACTCCTGGTGATCACATTTATTTTCAAGGTCATGCAGCACCTGGTGTCTATGCCAGAGCATTTATTGAACGCCGTTTAGACGAAGACGATCTCGATCATTTCAGGCGTGAGATTGGCCGCAATGGCGAAGGTCTCTCGAGCTATCCACACCCACGACTGATGCCAGAGTTTTGGGAGTTTCCAACAGTCTCGATGGGCCTCGGACCACTCACCGCTTTGTATCACGCCAGATTTAATCGCTACCTGCAAAATCGTCAACTCGATGACACTTCCAATAGTCGAGTGTGGGCTTTTCTTGGTGACGGAGAATGCGACGAGCCAGAAACACTCGGATCAATCTCACTTGCAGCACGCGAGCAACTCGACAACCTCACGTTTGTCGTCAACTGCAACTTGCAACGACTCGATGGTCCGGTGCGAGGCAACGGAAAAATCATTCAAGAACTCGAAGCGGTGTTTCGTGGCGCAGGATGGAACGTCATCAAAGTTATTTGGGGTTCAAAGTGGGACGAGCTAATCGCCCGCGATACAACTGGTGTGTTGCTCAACAAGATGAACAACACCGTCGATGGCGAATTTCAGCGCTACATCATTGAAAACGGCAATTACATTCGCGAAAACTTCTTTGGTCCAGACCCACGATTGCGCGAGATGGTCTCGCACCTGAGCGATGAAGAACTCGAGATGCTCCCCCGTGGCGGGCACGACTATCGCAAGTTGTTTGCCGCGTTCAAAGCAGCGAGTGAAAACATTGGTTCGGGCAGGCCCACAGCCATTTTGTGCAAAACAGTAAAGGGTTGGACACTCGGTCACGAGATTGAAGGTCGTAACGCCACGCATCAGATCAAAAAAATGACCGATGAACAGTTGCGTACTTTGCGCGACACTCTGCACCTCAATGACGAGATCCCAGACTCAGCACTCAGCGGTGATGATCCACCGTATTTCCGCCCCGCCGAAGACAGTGTCGAATACCAATACATGATGGAACGTCGTCGTGCACTTGGTGGCTCGGTACCAAAGCGCACCACCACTGCGCGCAAGCCACTTGTATTGCCAAGTCCGGAAGCGTTTAGCGAGTTTGACTCTGGTAGTGGCGAGCAAGCGGTGAGCACCACCATGGTCTTTACTCGCCTATTGCGCAACATGGCTCGTGACAAAGATTTTGGTGCGCGTGTCGTGCCAATCATCCCAGATGAAGCTCGCACATTTGGAATGGATTCGTTGTTCCGTGAACTCAAAATCTATGCATCACAGGGCCAAAAATATGAGCCGGTTGATCACGCGCTGTTGCTGAGCTACGCCGAGTCAACATCGGGTCAAATTCTCGAAGAGGGCATCACCGAGGCTGGCAGCATGGCCAGTTTTATTGCAGCAGGCACTAGTTACGCAACGCGTGGCGTGCCAATGGTTCCGTTCTACACGTTTTATTCCATGTTTGGCTTTCAGCGCGTAGGCGATCTCATTTGGCAAGCAGCCGATGCACGCACACGTGGATTTTTGCTTGGAGCAACTGCCGGTCGCACAACACTCATGGGCGAAGGTTTGCAACATCAAGACGGACACAGCCTGTTGCTCGCGAGCACAGTTCCCTTCTGCCAGGCATATGACCCCGCTTTTGCATATGAAGTTGCTGCGATTGTCAAAAACGGTCTCAATCGCATGTACGGCGATGCACCTGAAGATATTTTTTATTACATCACGTTGTACAACGAGAATTATCAGATGCCAGCACGTCCAACCTCGCCAGCAATCGAAGCCGACATCGTGCAGGGTCTCTACAAGTGGCAAGAGGCCACTGGCGGCAAGCACCGCGCAACAGTTTTATTTTCGGGCGCTGCTCAAGGTGCAGCCCGAGCAGCAGCCGTTGAACTGCTCGAGAAATATGATGTTGGCATTGACTTGTGGTCTGCTACTTCATACAAAACATTGCGTGAAGAAGCACTAGAAGTTGAGCGTTGGAACAAACTGCATCCTTTAGATGCACCACGCCAGCCGCTCGTGACCCGTTTGCTCAGCGACACACCAAATCCATTCAGCCCAATTGTCGCTGTCACCGACTTTATGCGCGCAGTGCCCGAGCAGGTTGCAAGGTTTATCCCAGGCAGATCGTTTACTCCTCTTGGCACTGACGGAATGGGTCGTAGCGATACCCGCGAAGCATTGCGCAAGCATTTTGAAGTCGACATGCCCCAGGTGGTTGTCACGGTCTTGCACCAGCTTGCTTTGGCCGGCACTATCAAGTCAGACGTTGTGCAAGCGGCAATCACCTCATATGCAATCGACCCAGAAGGCATCAGCCCGCTCTATTCATAAGCGATACTTGTAGCCATGGCTGCAACTACATCATCTTCCCCAACTCGCGCTCTGTACATCACGGGCATCCCAAAGGCCGACGCATTGCTCAACAGCAACGGAACAGCATTGCTTATTGGAATGCTGCTCGATCAGCAAGTGCCCATGGAATGGGCGTTCACTGGTCCATACACGATCAAACAAAGACTTGGTCATTGCGATGCATCAAAGATTGCAGCAATAAAAGAAGACAAGTTCGTTTCGATTTGCTGCGAGAAACCTGCCATCCACCGATTTCCAGCATCAATGGCAAAACGGATTCATCAAATGTGCGTGATCCTTGATGCCGAATACAAAGGCAAAGGATCAAACGTCTGGAAGAAGCTTGAAGATGCAGAGGAATTACGCAAGCGACTTCGACAATTACCCGGCTATGGCGAAGAAAAAACTGAGATCTTTATCGCACTACTCGGTAAAACATTTGGAGTTCGCCCTTCCGGATGGAAAAAGGCTGCCGGCGTGTTTAGCGATACCAAACCACGTTCGGTTGCCGACATTCACTCACAAGCATCCCTACTTAAGGTGCGTGGCTTCAAGCAGATGCAACGGGCGCAAGATGTTGACAAACAAGACCGTCCCCGTCGTTAGGGTTATTGCATGACTGTTCTTGTCACCGGTGGCGCTGGCTACATCGGATCGCACACTGTGCGTGCACTCGTTGCCCAAGGTCGAGATGTCGTCGTGCTCGACTCGCTTGAGCTTGGTCACAAAAGTCGGGTTGGCAACGTTCCATTCTTCGAGGGCAACATCACCGACGCAAAGATCATCGACAAGGTATGTCGCAAGTTTGAAGTTTCCGAAGTCATCCACTTTGCTGCCTACAAAGCAGTCGGTGAGTCGATGGAGCAACCATTGCGTTACTACAACAACAACGTTGCTGGCACGATCGCACTTGTGCGCGCGCTCATGGCCAATGGTGTTGAAAAAATTGTCTTTTCTTCATCGGCGGCGGTTTACGGCAACCCCGATCATGTGCCTGTCACCGAAGACGCACCGTTACGGCCCGAGAGTGTGTATGCCGAAACCAAAGCGATCGTCGAAAGGTTTTTGGCATCATGCGAATCAATCGGCTTACGTTCGGTAAGTCTGCGCTACTTCAACGCAGCTGGCGCAAGTGCCGATGCATCCATTGGTGAAGACTGGTCGATGTCGCAAAACCTGGTGCCACTCGTGATGAAAGCACTGCTCGGATTTAGTGGACCGCTCAATGTATTTGGCAACGACTATCCAACCCCCGACGGCACCTGCACGCGCGACTACATTCACGTCGAAGACTTGGCTGCTGCACATATCAAGGCACTTGACTATCTCAATGGCGGCGGCAAGACCCTGGCATGCAATGTTGGCACTGGCATTGCTACATCAGTGCTCGAAGTAATCAGCATTGCCGAACAAGTGAGTGGGCAAAAAGTTCCGCACATTATTTCGAGCAGACGAGAAGGCGACCCAGTTTCTGTGTTTGCAGACCCCACATTGGTGCGTGCTTTACTCGGTTGGAAAGCAAATCATGATTTGCGCGACATTATTGGTAGCGCATGGAAATGGCATAGTTCGTCGGCCGAGTAAATCTGTTTACATCGCAGCGAGCGTACGTTGCCGATCTAACCATCCAAGCAAGATCGCCATCGCACGAGGATCATGTCGCAAACGATGACCTGCGCCGCTGATTATTTGTAGCTCGGCGCTTCCGTGTGCTTCGGCCAATACGCGTGAGTCTGCAGTAGGAACGATTTCATCGTCCGAACCATGCATCAAAAAGAGTGGCCTCGGTGCAAACCTTTTTGCGGCATCGGCAGGTCTAAACCTGCGCAATTCGCGCCCCCACTCTTCTGTCGACGACGGAAATCCTGGATGACGAATAGTGCCAATTTCTCGAGCATGTTCAAGAAACCTGCGGGGTTGTTCGGCCCAGTCATCAAAATCGGCTCGGGCACCAAGTAATGCGCATCCATTTACGCGTGGATCATCAGCGGCGACACACAACGCGAGCGCACCACCCGTGTTATTGCCAACCAACCAAATGCCGCTCGGCGAAGTTTCGGCAACCACATGACTTATTGCAGCACGCAAGTCGTCAACCCATCCTTGCATCGAAAAGTCGCCTTCACTTGAACCACAACCACGAAATGTAAACGTCATTGCGTTCCAACCAATTTCGCTTGCGACTTGCTCTGCTAATTCGGGAAACGTTCCACCAGATTGTCGTGAGTCGATGCCACCACTTGGAAACCCATGACACAACACCATCGCCGGCAGCGCACCACTCTTGCCACTTGGCTGTGCCAAATATCTTGCAAGATTAAGTCCACCAGAGAGGAACGACCCGTTCATCTTTGTCGACTCATGTGACGAAGGAGGTGTGATTGTCAGGCGCGCGGCTTACGCAAACGGCGAGTTGCGCCGGGAGTTGCCAATGTGTAGCCACGGTTTCGTGCTTCAGCAAGCGTGTCGGGCCCAAAGCACAGACCGACACCAGAATCTGCGATTTCAGTTGTAACTGCTACATCGCTCCAATTGTCGAGGTCATAAACAAGCTGCGTGCGCTTGTCACCCATGAAACGAAAGTGTTCAAATTTGGTTGGACGGTTTGACGACATGGAACAAATCTAGTCGCACCGTTGCGTCAGTCAATACCTATCAGGCATATTCATTAGGCTTGGCACCATGAGTATTGACGCCGAGGCTGCCCGCATACGCCAAGCGCTCGACCAACTCATTGCGCGAGATAGCGATATAGGAGAACGCGCAAAATTAAGAGTGGCCAACATCTATGGACCAACCGCAACGAGTTCGCTTGGCACCTACGACTTCAGCGATTCGTTTGCCAAACGCGACCAAGTCAGCCGACGGGGCGACTGGGTTCACCGCAACTGGCTTCGACCAATCAGATTTTTCTATCGACATATCCCTAAACCGATTCGTTTTGCGATTAAGAAACTTTTTGCATGAGCAATTTCATCATTGTCAGTGACACAAGCAATTGCTCATTTCGTGACTTACTCGTTACCGGCAAGTCAATACTGAACAGTTCAATTAGCCCAACCCATTGGCTGATCAGTGGCTCGTCAGTGCAACTTTTGAAGATTCAAAAGCAGCGCTCGCTGCGAAAGTCAAAGATCATCATCGCCGACAAGTTGCCTGACCCTGATCATTCAACTGTTGTGTTTCTGCGTGTTGGCGACACGCTTGCACCTGATGCGCTTTCGCTCATCGCACAACACACCAATCTGCACGACGTTGTTTATGGCGACTCGGCACATGGGCGTGCACGAAAGTTTGAAGAACCATCTAAGGCGCGTCGACCACAATGGTCACCAGAGCGCCTTCGCTCACACAATTATGTTGGCGACTTGCTGGCCGCTTCCCCATCGGTAATTGCTGCTGCGGGCGGAATCTCAACGCTCGCAACGCTGCATGAACACGATCGATCGCTTCGGATCTTTGAAGCATGCACGTCTCCACACCGGATCGCCGATGTGCTGTATCACTCAAGCCAAGAGCGCATGGTGCCAACTGCCTCGCTTGATGCCGTGCAGCAACATTGCACACGCACTGGCATTGATGCAGTCTGCACCATTAACGAAAAGATGCAGTCGGTACGCGTTAAACGACGCTTGCACTCGAAGCCAAAAATTAGCGTGATCGTGCCCACGCGAGGCACAACTGAGAATCTGAAAGGCAACCAGGTTGTTCTGGCTGCTCATGCAATCAAAACTTTGATCGACAGCAGCACCTATCAAAATTTTGATGTCATTGCCGTGCTCGACAGTGTCACTACAAGTGAAGGACGTCAAGCGATAGTGGATGCTGGTGGCGATCGCCTCAAGATTGTTAACTATGACCGCCCATTCAACTTCGCAGAAAAGATCAACCTTGGCGCAGTCTGCAGTGATGCAGATCTTCTCTTGTTGCTCAACGACGACACCGAGATCATTACTCCAGATGCACTCGAGACGCTTCTAGGAATTCTTGAAGACCAAACAGTCGGTATGGCCGGGCCGATGTTGCTCTACGAAGACATGACTATTCAGTCAGCCGGGCACATCCTCAACCCCGTGCCTTTTGATTTGTACCGCGAACGCGAATTGACATGCACGGGCGCACAGCACTTGTTGCAAGTACAACGAGAAGCTTCTGGCCTCATCGCGGCCTGTGTGCTTGTAAAGCGCAGTGTTTTCGACGAGGTTGGTGGGCTCTGCACCTTGTTCCCATCCAACTACAACGATGTTGACTTCGGTCTCAAGATTCAAGACGCTGGTTACAGAGTTGTGTGGACACCACACGCCCAATTTCATCACTTCGAATCAAAGACGCGCACACCCAAATTGCAAACTTTTGAAGTTGCCACTATTGGCGCTCGTTGGCGCGACAAGTTAGAAGACGACCCGTATTTCAATCCACATCTCGAGCGCTACATCGATATCTGGAAAGAGAATGTGATGGGTCAGAGGTCAGTGCTTGACGCACTTGGACCAACTGCGCCTATTGCCTCAAAATAATCCAGGTGTGCACGCACGACATGCACGATGTCCACATCATCCAATACTTCAATGCGCGCTTCCGTTGCTTCTCCCATTAGAAACGCAGTCAATGTTTCTTCACCAAACACCACCGATTCGGTGATGTCCTGTCGGCGATCAATCACATCTTGTGGTTGTAAGCCTTTGGAATGCAACCAACCCATATGTAGCACCAACATCTTACGTAGCTCTGCGTAGGTCAAACGTGCCTGAGAATCGCTTGGCAATCTGTCGGCAACAAATGATGTCGCTTCGTCAATGTCGTACACAACTCGGGGTGCTAACGCATCAAGGCGATGTGCTTCGCGACCAATCACGATCGCGGCTATAACAAACACTGCTAACGCAGCAACAACCGCAAAAACAACGGTTACCCAATTGATAAAGGCACCGCTGACTAGTTAGATACCGATGCGTTGCGCAAGCAACTCACGGTGATACGTCGGATCACCGAAGAGCAACTCACTCGACTTCGCACGCTTGAAGTACAAGTGTGCTGGGTGTTCCCATGTAAAGCCGATACCACCATGAATCTGAATGTTTTCGGCGGCTGCGTGAAAGTATGCCTCTGAGCAATATGCCTTTGCCAACGATGCAACCGAAGCGAGCTCGTCGTTCATTTCTGCTGCACACCACATGCCGTAATACGCAGCCGACTTTGCCGACTCGACTTCGAGCAACATGTCTGCACACTTGTGCTTGATGGCCTGGAATGAACCGATTGGGCGACCAAATTGCACACGAACCTTGGCGTACTCAACTGCCATCTCGAGCACCTTCTGTGCTCCACCAACTTGCTCTGCAGCAAGCGCGACAGCTGCCAAGTCAAACACTTGACTCAACACATCCCAGCCCTTGCCGTCTGTGCCGATCAATGTTGCAGGAGTTGAATTGAACTCCAACTTGGCTTGCTTGCGAGTCTGATCCATCGTGGAGAGCGAAGTGCGTGTCAGGCCTTTTGCACTGCCGTCTACTGCGAACAATGAAACACCTTTGCCGGTGCGTGCTCCAACAATGATCAAACTTGCAGTTGCACCGTCAATAACGAACATTTTGGTTCCGGTAATTTTCCAATCATTGCCAGATCCTTCGGCCTTAGTAGTGATGCCCTTCTCGTCCCACTTGCCTGATGGCTCAGTAGTTGCAAGAGTCGCGACTGTTTCGCCAGCAGCGATACCTGGCAAATACTTTTTCTTTGCTGCGTCATCGCCACTCAACAACAATGCGTTTGCTGCGAGCACAACGCTCGAGAAAAACGGTGCACACAACAACGCGCGACCCATCTCTTCAAGCACAACACCAAGTTCGATGAAACTAAATCCAGAGCCACCAAACTCTTCGGGGATCGAGAGACCCTGAAGGCCCATCTGCTCACCCATCTGCGACCACACCGCTGGATCAAAACCGTTTTCGGTTTCCATCTGCTCGCGTACGGCTGTTTCTGGAGACTTGCTCTCCAAAAATGCGCGGACTGTTTTACGGAGTTCTTCTTGTTCTTCTGAGAATGCAAAGTTCATGTGTACAAGTCTGCCCTGTTCGAATGGATGACCGCCAATCGAGTGGTGTACACAGGCGTACACAAATGAGGCAGTTTCGGCTACCCTGAGTTATATGCGCAGCATAGGAATCCGCGAATTTCGTGAGCGTTCAGCCACTTTCATCAAGCGTGCCGGTGCTGGAGAACAGATAATTATTACGGTCAGTGGCGATCCAGTTGCAACCCTTGGTCCCATCACTCCAGCCACAACTCAAGAGATCACTTTGACCGACCTTTTTGCCAACGGTGCAGTTGTTGCACCTCGACGACGCGACAAATATCAGATACCTAAAGCAATCACTTTCAACAGTGGTTCGCGCATCGATCAAACATTGCGCGAGGTGCGCGGATGACGATCATGCTCGACACCAGCGCGCTCGTCGCTCTACACACCAGCGGTATTGCACGAACAATTACACACGATGCGATCAAAGGTGACCCCGACTGGTGCGCAAGTGCCCTCGCGCTCACCGAAGCGATGTCGATTATTGATCGCATGTCAGAACAAGAATTTGTGCGACATGACCTTGAAGATGCAATCCGCCATACTTGGGATTATGTTTCAATTGTGCCTGTTGATCAACGATGCCTTGACGAAGCAGCAATTCTTGTTCGTCAACAGCCATTGCATATCTCTGACGCAATACACCTGGCTGCAGCCACACGTTTACCCAAGCCTCTCAAATACGTGACATTCGATCCAGCCCAAATCCCGGTTGCACTCTCGCTTGGATTCGATGTGGTGTCATCATGACCACAACCCTGCACTGGCACGACACCAACGTCGAAGTTCACAAACTTGTCGTTGGTCCGTTTGATAACAATGTTTTTGTCATTCGGTGCCGAGCGACAGGCGATGCAGTTCTGATCGACGCAGCAAACGAGCACGAAAAGCTGCTCGAATTGTGCACACAACTCGGCGTTCGTCGAGTGCTCGAAACCCACGGCCACTGGGATCACATTCAGGCAATACCTGCCATGCGTGAAGCGGGATTCGAAGTTGCAGTTACTGCAGCCGATGCGCCGCGCCTCAAAGATGTCGGTTACGACGTGTTTATCGATGACGCCGAAGTGATCGAAGTTGGCCACTTGCGACTGCATGCCATTCACAACCCCGGCCACACAGAGGGTTCAATTTCGTTTGCTGTTGCCAACACCCCACTGTTGTTTACGGGCGACACACTTTTCCCTGGTGGTCCAGGCAACACCGCATTAGAGGGTGGCGATTTCGCGACCATCATTGAGTCAATTGACAGCAAACTCTTCACTTTTCCGCCCGACACCATTGTCCTGCCAGGTCACGGCCTCGATACGACCATCGGCACCGAGCGACCCCATCTACAAACATGGGTTGATCGCGGCTGGTAGACAATGTTTATGAATATGGTTCCTGACGCATCAGTCTTTGCGCCGATCGATGGCAATGACAAGATTCTTGCAAACGGACACCCAACTTCGCAGTGGCGCACCGAGTTGCGACACATTCCAAATGTTCGCAATGCAATTTCAGTTGCCTCTATCTATGTGCAGACGATCGGCATCATTTGGGCAGCACTCGCGTTGCACAACCCCATCACCTACGTCATCGCGTTCTTGCTCATGGGTCGTGCTCATGCGCAGCTGCTTGCGCTGATGCACGAGTCAGTGCACCGACTCTTGTTTCGCAATCGCAAACTCAACGACTTTGCGGGGCGTTGGCTGCTCGGGTACATGTCATTTGTAAACACTGATGGCTATCGCTACGTGCACATGGCACATCACCGCGAAGAATTTGGGCCAAACGAACCAGACATTCCGCTCTATGCCAACTACCCCATCACACGCGCAAGTTTTTGGCGCAAGATGCGTCGCGACGGGCTTGGGAGCACGGGTTTTCGAATGTTGCGCGGACAATTCATGTCGATATTCAAAACTGACCCGCAACAACTGAATACTCAGCGCAAGATATTTGCTCTGCACTTCGCACTGCTCACTATTTCGGTGATCTTTATCAACCCTTGGGTGTATGTGATGTTGTGGCTTGTGCCCTACATCACGGTATGGCGTGTGATGAACAGGCTTCGATCGATTGCCGAACACGGTGGCTTACGTGCCGACTCAGACCGCCGAGTCACCACGCATTCAGTCAAACAACATCTGTTTTCAAGTTTCTTTTTCGTGCCGTTCAACCTCGGTTGGCACATCGCGCACCACACTGACTCTGGTATTCCATTTCGCTCATTGCCCAAATATCACCGCCAACTTCGAGCATCTGGATTTGTCACAGATACCTACGAATACAGCAGCTACCTGGCCATCTGGCGCGCCCTTCGCTCGCGTCCAGAAGCCATTGCCAGTGCGAAATAATTAACACTACGCAGGTAGTGCTAATCCCCCAAGCGCCTGAATACACTTAATTCCGTGACCGAATTGTTCAGAGTTGACGAACTCCATGCCAAGCCAATCGAGGGCGATACCGAGATCCTGCGCGGTCTTTCGCTCAGCGTAAACGAAGGCGAAGTTCACGCAATCATGGGGCCAAATGGCTCTGGCAAATCAACTCTTGCAAACACACTTCTTGCCTCCCCCGAATACCAAGTTGTTTCGGGTCGCGTGTTTTACAAAGGCGACGACATCAGCCAGTGGCCCACCGATGCTCGTGCCAAAGCCGGCATCTTTTTAGGTTTTCAGTACCCGCAAGAAATTGCCGGAGTATCTGTCATTCAATTTTTGCGTCAGGCGCTTTCAGCTCGTAAGGGCATCGACTTGTCGGTTCTCGAACTACGACTTTCTGCGATGTCGTGGATGAAGCGATTGGGAATGGATTCGACGTTCGTCGATCGTTATCTCAACGAAGGTTTTTCGGGCGGCGAAAAGAAGCGCAACGAAATCATGCAGATGGCAATCCTTGAGCCAGAGCTTGCAATCTTGGACGAAACAGATTCTGGTCTCGACATTGATGCGTTGCGCATAGTCGCGCAAGGTATCCGTGAAGTTCGCAAAGAGCGACCAAAGATGGGCATCGTGCTGATCACGCACTATCAACGACTGCTTGACGAACTGCAGCCTGATTTCGTGCACATCTTGATTGATGGCCGCATCGTCAAATCGGGCGGCATGGAAATCGCAGAAGAGCTCGAAAAATCAGGCTACGAGTCGTACAAAGAATAAGTACCGAGCATGACTTTTGATGTAGCCACAATTCGCAAAGATTTTCCGGTCTTACATCGTCTCGTCAACGAAAAACCACTTGTCTATCTCGATAGCGCAAACACCTCGCAAAAACCCCAAGTAGTCATTGATGCACTTTCTCATTTCATGGAACATGGTTATGCGCCGATCAATCGCAGTGCATACCAACTGGCAGCCGAAGCTACCGATGCATTTGAAGCAACACGCAGCGCTCTTGCCACATTCATTAATGCGCCTAAGGCCAACGAAGTTGTCTTCACCAAAAATGCCACCGAAGCCCTCAACCTGGTCATCATGTCGTGGGGCCGAGCAAACCTCAGCGCTGGCGATGCGGTGTTGCTCACGCACATGGAGCATCACGCCAACATTGTTCCTTGGCACATGCTCGTCGCTGAGCGCGGAATTCAATTGCGTTGGGTGCCGCTCACATCCGACGGCCAACTTGATCTCACCAATCTCGATGGGTTGCTCAAAGACGTAAAAGCCTTCTCATTCACTTCAATGTCAAACGTGCTTGGAACAATAAATCCCGTGCAACACCTGTGTGCTGCTGCTCACAAAGTTGGTGCAATCGCGATCGTCGATGCGTGCCAGTCGGTGCCGCATCAGCCCACCGACGTGCAGGCTTGGGATGCCGACTTTGCTGTCTTTAGTTCACACAAAATGTGCGGACCATCTGGTGTTGGTGTTTTATGGGGGCGCGAGTCGCTACTTGAGGCAATGCCTCCGTTTTTAGGCGGTGGCAACATGATCGCCGACGTGCGCCTCGATGGTTTCACAACGGCCGAAGTTCCAGCAAAGTTTGAAGCAGGCACTCCTGCAATTGCCGAAGTTGTTGCACTTGGGTCGGCAGTCAAGTATTTGAAAGACCTCGGCATGAACAACGTTCGTCAACACGAGATCGAACTGAGCACCTACGTACTCAATACGTTGAATGCCCGTTTTGGTAATGACATCACGATCCACGGCCCAACCAACCCAGAGCTACGCGGTGCCACCTTTTCGTTTGCATTTCGCGGCATTCACCCACACGATCTCAGCCAAGTTCTTGATCAAACCAATGTGTGTGTTCGTGCCGGCCACCACTGCGCAAAGCCATTGATGAAGATCCTTGGTGCTAACGCCACCGTTCGAACAAGTTTCTATTTGTACAACACCACCCAAGAGGCCGATGCTCTGGCCGATGCACTCGACAGTGCATCAGATATCTTTTAATCAGGCAGACGAGGGAGCACAATATGGCCGGGCTTGAAGATCTCTACAGAGAAATCATTCTTGACCACTACCGCACGCCCCGCAATCGTGGCGAACTTGAAGCGCCAGCCGTAAGCGCCGAGGGACACAACCCATTGTGTGGCGATGAGATTCGAATTTTTATTGATGTCAAAGATGGTCTCGTCAGCGATGTTCGCTTTAACGGTTCGGGTTGCTCAATCAGCCAGAGTTCAGCCTCGATGATGACCACTGCAGTGAAGGGCAAGCCGGTCGATCAGGTTCGCGCAATTGTCAAGCGCTTCAAACAAATGATGACTATTGACGAAGACGAAAACTCGGCGATTGACGAATCAATCAACCTGGGTGATCTCGAAGCACTGCAAGGTGTCGTCAAGTTTCCAGTACGCATCAAATGCGCAACGCTGGGTTGGAATACTTTGCTTGACGCACTCGTCGAATCTGACAAATAGATTCTAACTCACCAAGTTTGGAGCGGTTTTGCCGCCCAAAATCGCCAACGCATTCGTCGCAGCCAAGTCGGCCATTGCTGCACGCGTTTCGACAGTGGCCGAACCAAGATGCGGAATGAGCACGGCATTGTCAAGACCCAGCAAACCTTCGTGCACGACAGGTTCTTTTTCAAACACATCCAAGCCTGCACCGGCAATGACATTGCGCTGCAATGCATCGGCCAATGCTGCTTCGTCTACCACTGGGCCACGCGCCGTGTTTATGAGGTAAGCGCTTGACTTCATCTTTGCCAATTGGGTTGCATTCATAAAGTGATGCGTCTCAGGCGAATACGGGCAGTGCAATGAAACGACATCGCTCGTCGCGAGCAATTCGTCCAACTCGACATGTTTTGCATCGAGTTCTTTGTGCGTTGCAGCGTCAAGCGGCGTGCGCTTGGTGTATGCAATAGTCATTCCAAATGCGCGGGCTCGTCTTGCTACAGCGGCGCCAATTTGCCCCATGCCAACAATGCCCAGTTGTCGGCCCTGAATACTTGAGCCCAACATATAAAACATGCCCCACTGCCAAGGCTGCTGGGCACGAATGACTCGCTCGCCTTCTGCGAGCCGACGAGTAGTCATCAAGATCAACGACATTGCAATGTCAGCGGTTGCTTCAGTAAGCACACCGGGAGTATTTGTGACCAATACCGATCGCGCCTTGCACGCAGGCACATCAATATTGTTGTAGCCCACGGCCACGTTTGACACCGATTTGAGTTGTGTTCCGGCTGCAGCCAGAAGCTCGTCGTCAATCTTTTCGGTCAGCAGGCTCACAATTGCATCGGCGCCACTTACTCGCTTGAGCAACTCTTCTCGGCTGATTGGCGTTGATTCTTCCCAAGCCAATACGTCGTGTTCTGCGCGCAGTCGAGTCAGTGCTCCGGACGGAATTTTGCCAGTAACAACAACTTTTGCCATGGCTATTTCTTGATCCAATCACCAAGCAAAGTCATTCCTTTTTCGATCTGATCTTTGTTGATGCCAGAAAATGCAAACCGAACATAGTTGCGCTCTTCTCCTGCCTGTGGTCGACCGAAGTGGCGACGTGTGCAAAAAGAAACGCCAGTTGCGTGCAGTGCTTGCTCGGCAAATACTGCCAAGTCGTCAATTCCTTTGTTCTGCATTGCCCCGGTTACATCTGGAAATAAGTAAAACGCAGCCTCTGGCGAATGCACGCTGACACCAGGCATTGCATTGAGCATGTTGACTGCAACATCTCGTCGCTCGCGAAGAGTGTCAAGCATGACCGCCGTTCCCGACTGGTCACCTGTCAATCCCTCGACTCCGCCATATTGCACAAAGTGAGTCGTGCACGATTCGTCGTTGGTATTGAGTTTGGCAATCATGTTGGAAACTTCGACAGGTGCAATTGAGGCACCGAGTCGCCAGCCAGTCATCGCAAATTTCTTGGAGAACGTGTACAGGATGACTGTGCGCTCAAGCATGCCTGGCAACGACGCAATCGACTTTGATGTGCCCGAGTAACGCATTTCAAAATAGGCCTCATCCGACAACACCCACAAGTTGTGCTTGATCGCCAATTCTGCAATTGCTTCACGCTCGGC
>JBIKZO010000080.1:0-7101 GCA_044354675.1 Ilumatobacteraceae bacterium
CGGTTGCTAGCCCACCTGTTGCGTACTTATTGTTTGCTATTGGTTTGTCGCTGTTGATTTTTGAGTTTTTTACAGCAGGCATTGGCATCGCGGGTTTTGTGGGAGCGGTCTGTTTGATGCTCGGCGTATATGGACTGACTGCGTTGCCAGTGCACTTGTGGGCTGTGGCGATGATTGTGTTTTCGGTGTTTGCATTTGCAGTTGATGTGCAAGTTGGTGTGCCTCGGTTGTGGACAGGCATTGGTCTCGGATTATTTACGATTGCCTCATTAACGCTGTATCAACCAATTGATGGAAGCTCGATGCGCATGTCGTGGCTCACACTTGTATGCGGTATTGCAATGATGGCGCTTGCATTCATTGTGGGTATGCCATCGATGGTGCGCACTCGTTTTGCAACACCGACCATTGGTCGCGAATGGATGATTGGCATGGAAGGTGTTGCGCAATCTGATATTTCACCGGAAGGAATTGTGATTGTGCAGAGTGCGCAATGGCACGCTCGCACTAATCGTTCGACACCTTTGTTGCAAGGTACGGCGTGCAGGGTTGCTGCGATTGATGGCATCACTCTTGAAGTAGAACCACTCGAAGGCGCGGCACGCGACTACAGAGAGATGCGCAAACCTGCCAATGAGTAATGATTCGTCAGCCCGCAGAACAGCCGCCGAAGTAGCACCGCTTCAACCACTCGATTGGCTGCTGTTGCTCACACCCGGCGTGGTGTGGGGTTCGTCGTTTTATTTCATTGCCATTGCTTTGCGATCGTTTGCACCAGGCATGATCACGCCTATGCGTGTAGTGCTCGGTTGCATCACACTGACGTTTGTGCCTGGTGTGCGAGCCCCAGTGCCACGCAGTGCATGGCGCAACATTGTGTTGCTTGCGCTTGTGTGGCTCGCGGTTCCGCTCACCGTCTTTCCCTACGCCGAACAGCACGTATCGAGCAGTGTTACAGGCATGCTCAACGGTGCAACGCCGTTGTTTGTGGCGATGGTTGCCGGGGTTATTGCGCGAAGGCTTCCACCTCGCGGGCAGATTGCCGGTCTTGCCATTGGATGTATTGGAGTTGTGCTGATTGCACTGCCAAGTATTCGTGAAGGTTCGTCGAGTTCGTTCGGCGTAGCACTCATCATTGGTGCGCTGATGTTGTACGGGTTTGCGCTCAATATTGCGAGCCCACTGCAGCAGCAATTTGGCGCGCTTCCAGTGCTGTGGCGTGCAGAGATCGTTGCGGTTGTGATGCTTGCTCCACTTGGCATCTATTCAACTTTGAACAACGATCGACCATTTGAATGGGTTGCACTTGCCGCAGTGCTTGCACTTGGTGTACTTGGCACAGCAGTTGCGCATTATGCGATGGTGATGCTTGCTGGCCGACTTGGTTCGACACGTGCATCAGCAAGTTTGTATTTAATGCCAGCAGTTTCACTTGCTCTTGGTGTTGTGGTGAATAACGAAGATGTGGCGCTGCTTGCAATTGTTGGTAGTGGAATCGCAGTGCTTGGCGCTTACGTATTGAGCCGCAGTCGTCAGAAGGCTGCCTAACAAGTTTTAGAGTTTTGCGCCTGCAATACGCACGTCATCGCGGCGGCGAGTAAAACCCGTAGTGTCCAAATGATTGATAAGCGGTAGTGCGTATTTGCGTGACACACCGAGGTGTTCGCGAAATTGCGCAACGGTAAAACCTTGTGGGTTGGCTACCAATAACTGGCGCGCTGCATTTACTGCGGTGTCAACTGCAGATGAGTGAAAATACAGCTCGTCGCAGTGCACGAGAATGCCACGCTGCACCAGTTGACGAATGATCGCCTTATCAAATTGTTCGGCATCTGACGGCATACAACCTGCATCCGCAAACAGTTTCACTATTGGGTGAGATGCGACGTCGTTCGCGTCGGCACTACGAGCACGACCCTCACGCACATTGGCATTTGTAAGCGTCGGTAACACAAGGCGCTGATGTGTTGTCAGAGTGGCTACGTCGATACCTACATCTTTCGATGCAGTAATGAGCTCTGATACTTCCTTGCTCACCTCAGTCAGATTGTTGGTGGTGGTAACCCACCCATCGAGTACCTGCTCAACTTCGGATATATCAACGTTGCGGCCAGCAAGCAGGCGCAACTGCTCCATTTGCACCCAGTCACGCTCGGCAACCAACCGCGAAATGTCTTTGTTGGGCTTGGCCTTCGACGAACGCAGAATTGGTTGGATGTCGAACACTTCGCCACCGCCAATGGTTTCATCGCGGCCAGATTCGCGCAGAATAAAACGGTCACCAGGTACGAGTGGAAGCGTGTCGGGAAGTGCAACTCTGATGAAACCTGTCTCACCGCTTTGGATACTTGTAGAGCCAATGGTGTGCAACACGACCTTGATTTCTCGTGAGCCGACATACATCATGTAACTGCCGCGTTTTGAAACCGCGTGTTGGATTGACTCCAAAACTTTGAGCGATGCATCAAATTTGCTGGTGCCGAGCCATTGACCGTCAAAGACAAGGACATCACCACGATTAATGTTTAGGTGGTCGACTCCTGTGATGTTGAGAGCGCATCGGTTGCCTGCGTCGAGCTTGTCAAGTGAAATTCCGTTGGACTGAATGCCACGAACCTTGACCGCTACGTTGGTTGGCTGCACCATGAGTTCGTCGCCGATGCTGAGTGGCGAACCAGTAAGTGTGCCCGTGATGACGGTGCCAGAACCTTTTGCAGCAAACGAACGATCGACCCAAATGCGTGGTCGGTGCGTGTTGGCGACTGGTGGCAGTGATGCAATGAGTTCGCCGAGTGTGTTGCGGAGTGTGTCAAGCGTTGCAGAGGTGTGTACGGAGACCTGCACAACTGGCGCGGCTTCGAGAAATGTAGAACGCACATGATGGTGCACACTCTCGAGTGTTGCTGCCAAGGTTTCTGCGTCAACCAAATCTGTTTTGGTGAGCACAATGACACCCCGTGTAATGCCAAGCGCATCAAGAATGCGCAAGTGTTCTTCGGTTTGTGGTTTCCAACCTTCATTGGCCGCAATCACAAACATGCACGCGTCAATACCGCCGATTCCGGCAAGCATGTTGCGCAAAAAACGCACATGACCGGGCACATCAATGAAACCAATCTGTTGCTCGGCAATTTGTGTAAATGCAAAGCCAAGATCAATGGTGAGCCCGCGTCGTTTCTCTTCTTCCCAACGGTCTGGGTCGGTGCCGGTAAGAGCCTGAACAAGTGATGATTTGCCGTGGTCGACATGGCCAGCGGTGGCGATAATGCGCATGTGCAGTTACCGAACTGGCAGAGATTTAAGTGCCGCAATCAATTCGTCATCATCGTGTGCAAAACACGAACGCAAATCAAATACGGTGCTGCCATCAACGACGCGTGCGATCACTGGCAATGGTCGATTGCGCAACACTGAAAGGTGATTGCCCTTGACAACAATGCCGATGGACGGTATTAATGCTCCAGGTGTGGACCCGGCACCTGGGAGTGCGGATGTTTCAACGAGTTTGCCAACGCCAGTTGTGTCGATGATGTGTTGAGCGCGGGTGCGCAACGTTTCTGTTGGCGTCGTGGCCATTGCCCAAAATGGAATATCAGTAGTTACTCGTTTGTCGAGGTAGGCAAGTGCCACATCTTGCAATGCAGATATTACGAGAGCACCTGGGCGCAACGCACGTGCAAGTGGATGGGAATTGCACTGAGCAATGAGGTCTGCGTTGCCAGCAATGATGCCGCATTGCGGACCACCCAAGAGTTTGTCGCCACTAAACGTGACAAGTGATGCGCCTGCTTGCAACGCTTGCTTTGCTGCTGGCTCACCAGCCAACCAACTTGGGGCGGGGCCACTCAGCCACGGGCAGGTTTCATCAATAAATCCAGAGCCGATGTCGGCAACAACTGGAACACCAAGAGTTGCAAGTTGACTAACTGGAGTTTCTTCTACAAAACCATTGACACTGAAGTTGGATGGATGCACCTTCAGGAGTAGTGCAATATCGTTTTTCTTTGACTCGACTGCTTTTGCATAGTCACGCAAGCGTGTGCGATTTGTTGTCCCTACGTCGACAAGCCGTGCACCGCTTTGCTCGAGCACATCGGGGATACGAAATCCTCCACCGATCTCGACCGATTCGCCGCGCGACACCGCAACATCTCTTCCGTCTGCAAGTGCGCCAAGCACGAGCATGATGGCTGCAGCATTGTTGTTGACAACGAGTGCTGCCTCTGCTCCACACATCGTGGCAATGAGTTTTCCGATAGAACTTTGACGCGAACCGCGTTCTCCTGTTGCAAGATCAAACTCGAGTGTTGATGCCCGGGCTTGTCGCGAAAAGTGAATGGGTGCCCGACCAAGGTTGGTGTGCAGCAATACGCCTGTGGCATTGACTACGTCACGCAACAAACTGGATTGAAATTCGGCCGCAAGTCGATCGGCATCGGCAGGATTGCCAGCCGCAATGGCTGATCTCGCGCAATCCACAAGCACCGCATGGGGCAAGTCGTGGCGCACCGCCAAGTCACGCGCGAGGGCATCGACCGATGGTGGGCGCTGTGAGTCGTGTGGATTCACGTCTAGCAACCTACTGTCATATAGATGAATGCCGACAGGTCAGAAGCAAAAACCGACTTTGACCCTCTTTCTGTGCCCGTGCGCCCAGCCGCCACGGTGATGTTGGTGCGCGACCATCCAGTAAATGGGCTTGAGGTTTTTATGTTGCAACGCACTTTGCAAGCTGTGTTTGCGAAGGGCATGTATGTGTTTCCGGGTGGGCGAGTAGACGCTGTCGACAACGGCCACGAATTGGAAGCGGTGTGCGATGGGTTGAACGACGCTGAGGCCAGTGCACTGCTTGGTGTGCCAGCAGGAGGGCTTGGCTTTTGGGTTGCAGCAATTCGCGAATGCTTTGAAGAGGCCGGTGTGTTGCTTGCACGATCAATTGAGAAAAACGATGTTGTTCGATTTGACGACGAAGACAAGATTGATCGCTTTAATGTTGCTCGACACGCAGTGCATGACGGCATGTTGTCGCTCATTGATTTGTGCGCACAAGAAAACCTACGTTTAGTTACTGACAACATTCATTATGTAAGCCACTGGATCACGCCCGTTGGTGAGCCCCGCAGATTTGATACGAGGTTTTTTATTGCGCGAGCACCAGACGCGCAAGAACCTTTGCACGACGACAATGAAACGATCGCGAGTTTGTGGGTAACGCCAACCGAGGCACTAGCGATGCACAAGCGCGGTGAGTTAGCGATGATTCCACCGACCACAAGCAACCTTGAGTTTTTGGTGCCGCATGCAACTGCGGATGAGGCGTTGCAGGCATCAATGAAGATTGGCATGCCGACAACGATTTTGCCGCAAATAAAAACGAACGCGGATGGCAAAGTTATTGGCATCTCAATGCCAGGCGACGCCGATTACGTCAATTAACTGCGTTTACTGATTGCAACCTGCACTGCTTCTGGGTCGCGCGCAGTGCATCCACCCATTTCGGTAACAGGAACTGTGGTGTTCATGATGTTGGCAGCAATCGCAAGAAACGCTTGAGCCGCTGGACCAGTCGATGTCAACACAATTGGCTCACCGATGTCGCCACCGTTGGCAACCGCTGCTTCGATAGGAACTTGGCCTAACAACGCAGCACCGATGTCGTCGGCAAGTGCTTGGCCGCCGCCTGCACCAAAGAGTGGGTATGACTCGCCGTGTTCGCAGGTGAACGCACTCATGTTTTCGATCACACCTGCAACGCGCAAGAAACTACGCCTTGCCATGTCGGCAGCACGGATTGCAACTTTTTGTGCAGATACCGAAGGAGTAGTGACAATGACAAGGTCTGTGCGCGGCAACATGCGTGCAAGGCCCATCTGCACATCACCTGTTCCTGGCGGCATGTCGATGAGCAGGTAATCGAGTTCGCCCCAGTGCACATCGTTGAGAAATTGCTCAACAGCTTTGGTGAGCATGAGCCCTCGCCACATCAGTGCGGTGCTCTCGTCTTCGACGAGCATTCCTGTTGACACAACTTTAAGTAAACCTTTGCCAACTACGCGCTCGTTTGGAATCATGCGTGGCTTCTCGATGCCATCAATGCGACGAGCTTCAAGGCGGTCAGAGATTCCGAGCATGCGTGGAATTGAAAAACCCCAAATATCGGCGTCGAGTACGCCAACGGTGTGACCAACGCTCGCGAGTGCTGCTGCCAAGTTGACGGTGACAGAACTTTTGCCGACACCGCCCTTGCCGCTTGCAATTGCCAAGATCCGTGTGTTGAGAGGAATCTGTGTGTCGGGTGCTTGCTCGCGAGCATTCCAACGCGCACGTGTCATCACTGCTGTGCGCTCGTCGGCTGTCATCTCGCCCCAATCGATAGTCACTTTGGACACACCTGGGTGAGTTTCAAGTCGCGACTCGATATCTTTTTTGATCTGCACTCGCAACGGGCAACCCTTGATGGTGAGCTTCATGGCGATAGCAACGACGCCATCGGCAGAAATTGATTCGACTGCCGCCATGCCTAGGTCGACAATGTTGTCGCCTAATTCTGGGTCCATCACCGCTTTCAGGCGCAAGGTGACTTCTGCAACGCTCGGCGGTGCTGCCCCTGTGGTCTGTGGCTTGTTGCCAGTCATGGCTTAAACCTACCGTCAGGTCGCTAGTGAAACCAGAGACAAAACAGCCGTGCGAGCCGTGACAGACAAGGCGATGAACGGTAGTCTGATCTCACTAGTTCTCATAGTTACAAATCAGAAGCGAAAGAGGCTCCCATGATCACCGTCACCGAATCAGCCGCAATCAAGGTCAAGCAATTACTCGAAGCCGAAGGCGCAACCGATCTTGCACTTCGCGTTGCAGTTCGTCCCGGAGGTTGCTCAGGTTTTTCGTACGAGATGTTTTTCGACGGCGATGTTGCTGCCGATGATGAGACAGTGACATTCGGAGAGATTCGCGTGATCGTTGATCCAGCTTCGTCACAACTTCTTGTCGGTGCAAGCCTCGACTACCAAGATGGTTTGCAGGACGCTGGTTTCAAGATCAACAACCCGAACGCAACTCGTTCATGTGGTTGTGGCAATAGCTTTTCCTGATCTCGTTGCT
>JBIKZO010000014.1:0-23593 GCA_044354675.1 Ilumatobacteraceae bacterium
CCAGCAATGCCCGCAATACCGAGCACCATCAGGACGCGTCGGATGAAATTCACAGGGTTACCTCCGTGGGGCTAACAAGAATCGAACTTGTGACCTCATCCTTATCAGGGATGCGCTCTAACCAACTGAGCTATAGCCCCGAATCTGATTCAGGGACGCAAATCCTACTAGCGCTTACCTTGACTCTCAACCGAGCCCACAACAACCTCTTCTTCCAGCACAGTCACGCGAATGCCACCCACAAGATCGGTGATCAGGTTGAAAATGGTGGCTGCCAGAACCCAGAGGGCGGTGGCCAACACCACACCCAGAAGTCCCAGAATCATGACGTTGACAAATAACTGGCCGCCATTGAATTCAAATGACTCCCATCCAAACGACTTCATAAATTGCTGAATGTTGTCAATCGTGCCGGTTGCTGACGCAACACTCCACAGCAACACCAGTGCCACAAGCAAAATCAAGTAGGCAACGAAGTGAAAAACCAATCCCACTTTAAACACCGACCATGGGTCGATGTCGCGAATCACACGTGTGACCCGCCGAATGCGTGGTGCAGATTTTGGAGATGTACTCACGGTGACATTGTAGGCAACTGTTGGGCCCAACTATCACGCGCATTGGCTGTGGCGTACTGACGCCCAACCCGCACCTTCACTGCATGCACCCCATCGTCTCGTATTGCGCTGCTCACCACTTGTGCTCCGTTACGTGATGCAATGTCTCGTGCCGCTGAGTCACCACCATAAATCGCGCCAAGCGCAGATGCATCGGCGGCAATTTGAGCCCGCGTTTGATCAATGATGTGGGTTGAAACAACAACAAGACAACCAAGCACCAGTGAGGTGATGGCACAACTGAGCAGTACACCGAGCACCGCGCTCCCTTTGTCGAGGGGCGCAATGGAGTGAAGGCGTGTATTTATTCTTCGTCGTGAGCCAGAACCAGTGCTGCCGATGCAACAACTTGTCCTGCGCCCAAACTCATGATGCGCACACCGGTGGCAGCACGACCTTGACTTGAAATTTCTTTGACTGGGGTGCGAATTGTTGTACCACCCGATGCGACGACAACGACATCATCTTCGAGACCGACCATGAAAGCAGCAACAACGCTGCCCTTCTTGCCAGTCAATTTGATGCCGATCATTCCCAAACCTCCACGGCCTTTGCGCGCAAAGTTGTTGAGTTGTGTGCGCTTGCCATAACCAGACTCGGTGATCAGCAAGATCGCAGAGTCATCCTTGGCGATGTCGAGTGCAACAACTTCGTCTGATGTGCGCAGCTTCATACCTCGCACACCGGCTGCTGCTCGACCCATTGGTCGCACACCTTTTTCGGCAAAGCGAATTGTCTGACCACCCTTGGTCACCATAAACACGTCATCGGTGCCAGATGTTTCGATCACGCGAACAAGTTCGTCTTTTGGACGCAACTTCAATGCGATCAAGCCATCACGGCGACTTGAGTTGTATTCGTCAAACGCAGTCTTTTTTACTTGACCTTGCTTGGTTGCGAAGAACAAGAATCGTTCACCTGCGAGTTCGCGGGTGTCAATAATGGCCTGAATGGTTTCGCCTGGTTGCAGTGGCAACAAGTTGACAATTGGAATGCCCTTTGCGGTGCGCTCACGCTCTGGAATCTCGAGTGCGCGCAGGCGATATACGCGGCCGCGGTTTGAAAAGAACAACAGGTATGCATGCGTTGTCGTGAAGATCACGTTGCGCACAATGTCGTCGGTCTTCATCTTGGCGCCGCTCACGCCACGGCCACCACGGCCTTGGGTGCGGAATGAATCTGCGCTTACAGCCTTGATGTATTGAGCCTGTGTCATCACGATCACAAGTTCTTTGTCATCAACAAGGTCTTCTACGCCGAGTTCGCCAACATCATGGGTGATCTGGCAAACACGTGGTGTTGCAAACGAGTCGCGCACAGCGGTCATTTCTTTGCTGATTACTGCACGTAGCTTGGTGTCAGAGTTGAGGATTGCTTGCAGTTCTTTGATTCGTGCAAGCACATCCTTTTGTTCGGCTTCAAGATCGATACGTGACAAGCGTGTGAGTTGACGCAACTGCATGTCGAGAATGTCGATGGCTTGACGCTCGGTAAAGCCATACTTCTTACCCATCAATGCTTCTTTGGCCGACGCTGCGTCTTCGCTTGCACGAATCAGTTTGATGATTTCGTCGATGACATTGAGTGCCTTGAGTCGCCCTTCAAGAATGTGGTTGCGATCGTTTGCTTTTTGCAAACGGAATGTGGATCTGCGTGTGATGACCTCGATTTGGTGATCGATATATCCGACAAGCGCATCGCGCAAGTTGACAGTGCGAGGAACACCCTTCACCAACGCCACCATGTTGACCGGGAAACTGGACTGCAACTGGGTCAACTTAAGCAAGTTATTCATCACAACGTTTGAGTTGGCATCACGCTTGAGAGTGATGATCAGGTTGGTTTCGCCACCCGATGAGTTGTCGTTGACGTCAGCAATGCCATCGAGGTCGCCGCCGTCTACCAACTCTTGAATGCGCGAAGCGATTGCCGAACAACTTGCTTGATATGGCAATTCCGAAACAATGATCTGCATTTGCCCGCGACGGCCTTCTTCGATGGAAACTTTGGCGCGAGTCTTGATGCTTCCTCGGCCGGTGCGATAGGCGTCGATGATGCCTGCGCGACCCAAGATCAAACCACCGGTTGGGAAGTCGGGGCCGTTGACAAACTTCATCAAATCATCTGGTGTGGCCTCTGGGTTTGCAAGCAGGTGCAATGTTGCATCAATGATTTCGCCCAAGTTGTGTGGCGGAATGCTGGTGGCCATGCCCACGGCGATGCCTTGGCTGCCATTGACCAACAAGTTTGGAAAGCGTGCTGGCAACACAATCGGTTCTTCCGATGTGCCGTCATAGGTAGGTATGAGATCAACCGTGTCTTCGTCGATGTCGGCAAGCAGTTGCATGGCAAGTGGATGCAAGCGCGACTCTGTGTATCGGCTTGCTGCAGGACCAAAGTCTGGTGAGCCGTAGTTGCCGTGGAAGTCGATAAGTGGGTGACGCAACGAAAACGGTTGAGCCATACGAACGAGAGCGTCATAGATGGCGCCATCACCGTGTGGGTGATAACGAGCCATCGTGTCGCCAGTAACGCGCGCGCATTTTACGAATGGGCGGTCTGGGCGAAACCCTTGCTGATCCATGTCCCAAATAATGCGGCGGTGCACAGGCTTAAGGCCGTCACGCACGTCGGGAAGTGCTCGCGACATGATGACCGACATCGCATAGTCAAGAAACGAACGTTCCATTTCGTCTTGCAACTGCACCGGTTGCACTGAGTCTGGATTAGCAAAGAGGTTTTCTTGGCCAGCAGGAGGTTTGACGGGTGGTGCGCCAGCAGCCGTGGCAGCAGATGGCTTTTTCGCCACTCTCTTTGTGATCTTATTAGCTGGTTTTTTGCTGGCCATGAAATCTGTTTCCTTCGTCGTAGCTTGCGCGAGTTAAAAATCGAGGTTGCGCACGTCGCGTGCGTTGGTTTGGATAAACAATTTGCGGCTCTCTACATCGTCACCCATAAGCACACTCATGATGTCTTCTGCCAAAGCGGCTTCATCAACTGTGACTTGCAACAACGTGCGAGAGTCGGCATGCATGGTGGTGGAACGCAATTCTTGCCAGTCCATTTCACCAAGACCCTTCAGACGTTGGAATTCTTTTTTGTGATTTGGGTTTTCGCGCAAGAATTTTTCTTTTGCTGCATCGTCTTTGAGATAAATCTTGCTCTTACCGATTTCGGTAGAAAACAATGGTGGTTGAGCGATGTAGATGTATCCGGCCTCGACCATTGGTTTCATTTGTCGGTAGAAAAAAGTAAGCAACAACGTACGAATGTGACTGCCGTCGACATCTGCGTCGGCCAAAATCACAACTTTGTGATAGCGAGCTTTCTCACTGTTGAACTCATCATTGCCAATACCACCACCGATAGCGGTGATCAGTGTTTGGATTTCGGTGTTTTTCAACATCTTGTCCATGCGGGCGCGCTCAACGTTGAGAATTTTTCCGCGGATTGGCAAAATTGCTTGAGTGCGTGGATCGCGTGCGTCAACAGCGGTGCCGCCGGCTGAGTCACCTTCAACAATAAACAATTCGGTTTCGCTTGCGTCGGTGCTTGAGCAGTCTTTCAACTTGTCTGGCATGCCCGCACCCGCGAGTGCTGTTTTGCGTCGCACCGCGTTGCGCGCGTTTTTTGCAGCAAGACGAGCTTGCGCTGCACTCACTGCTTTTTTAACAATGCGATTCGCTTCAGTTGGGTTTTCTTGCAACCACTCTTCGAGTTTGGCATTGGTTTCTTTTTGTACGAAAGAACGGATTGAAACGTTGCCGAGTTTTGCTTTTGTCTGACCTTCAAACTGTGGTTCGCGGAGTTTGACGGCAACAATTGCTGTCAAGCCTTCACGAATGTCTTCGCCGAGCAGGTTTTCTTCTTTTTCTTTGAGGCCGCCACTGGCACGTGCGTATTTGTTGAGCACTGAAGTAAGGGCTGTCTTGAAACCCTCAACGTGCATGCCGCCCTCAACTGTGGAAATACCGTTGGCATACCCATAAATGCCTTCGTAATAACCCGTATTCCACTGGAGGGCGATGTCGAGTGTTTGGTCGGCTTCGCTGGCTTCGTAATTAGCGACCTTATTGAAGAGCGCTTCTCGTGAAGCATTGAGGTGCTTCACAAAATCAATAATGCCACCTTTGTATTGGTAGGTGATTTTTTGTTTTCTATCTGCGCGCTCATCAACAAACACCACTTCAAGATCGCGATTAAGAAATGCGATTGTTTGCAAACGCTCAGTGACAGTGCGCGCAACAAACTCTGTGCCTTCAGCGGCAAAAATTGTTGGGTCTGGAATAAAAGTAATGGTTGTGCCGGTTGCCGTCTTGCTGGGTGACGCACCAACTTTTGTAATTTTGGTTTTTGGTGTGCCGCCGTCAACGAACTCTTGGCGGTAACGCACACCGTCGCGGTCAACTTCTGCAATAAGTTTTTTGGATAATGCGTTAACAACGCTGACGCCCACTCCGTGCAGACCGCCAGAAACTTTATATCCGTCGCCACCAAACTTGCCGCCGGCGTGCAACACGGTGAGCACAACTTCGAGAGCAGACTTGCCTTTGTGTGGGCCAGATGGATATGGATCAACTGGAATACCGCGGCCGTTGTCGCTCACTGAGCACGAGCCGTCGGCTTGCAATGTAATGACAACTTTTGTACAAAAGCCTGCCATGGCTTCATCGACAGCATTATCAACCACTTCCCAGATCAGGTGATGCAAACCTGCAAGACCAGTGGAGCCGATGTACATACCTGGACGTTTGCGAACTGGATCAAGACCCTCAAGGACTTGAATGTCTTTTGCACCATACGAAGCTGAGCCCGCGGTAGACGATTTACTGGCTTTGGCAGTTGCCATTATTGACCCCGAAAAGTTGGGCCCCGAAGGGGATTTTTAGACGAATTAAGCGACATAAATAACACAGTGAAGTCTACCAATTACCTGTTGCGGGGATTGCGTTTTGCTCGCACTTCGATGGTGGTAATTGTGCTTGTTGTCGCAGCGTTTAATTTCTCAATAAGTTGCGGTTCCAAAAACCTCATTTGCGTCGCCCACGACGGATCGTCAATTTCGACGATGAGCCGACCTCGTTCAAGTTTGATTGGTTTGACATGTTGGGCAACTTGCTCGCCAACTATGTTTGGCCACTCTCCAAAAACTCCTGTGATTGCGGTTGATGATTCGGCACCAAGTCGATCGAGTAGTGCGTCGAGTGCGCCAGTCAGCGAACTGCTTGTGTTGTTGGTGTCGTCGTTTGTGTTTTGGCTCATGTTTTCGCTCTCGTTGTCAGGACTCACGGATGGTTCCGCCTGCAATGTGTACGAGAGTGTCCGGATGTGCAGTTTTGGGCAAAACCCCCGCAGACGTAATCAGCACTTGGCCTAGCGGGAAGTGCCGAAGGAGGGCAGCGCTGCGGTGTGGGTCTAATTCGGATAAAACATCGTCCAAAATAAGCACCGGTGGACTGCCAATTTCGGTGGTGATGAGACGGTGCACAGCCAACCGCAGTGCAAGCGCGAGGGTGCGTTGCTCACCTTGGGATGAATGTGTTCGCGCGGGCAAACCATTGATTGACAACTCGATGTCGTCGCGATGTGGACCAACAGTGCTCGAACCGCGCCTCACATCATCATTGCGGCATTCAATTAAACAATGAGCGAGACCTTTTGTTCGCCATTCAGGTGCATACAACATGCCGACAGGGGTTTGGTCTTCCTCGAGTTCGGCGAGCTCTACATATGCAGCTTGCACTTGCGGCAACAACAACTCAAGCAGTTGTGTGCGAACGTTGCCGAGTTGTGTTCCATGTGTTGCCAACTTTTCGTCCCACACATCGAGAGTTGTCGCTATATCTGATGAAAGTCGTCCGCCCGATTGTTTCAGTAGTGCGTTTCGTTGTTTGAGCACACGTTCCACTTCGGTGCATAACGCATCTTGTTTGGGCCACAACGCGACTAGGGCGTCATCCAAAAAATCTCTTCGCACCGACGGTGCATCTTGCACAAGGTTGAGGTCTTGAGGGGAAAACACCGTGGTGCGTACAACCCCTAACAAATCGCGGGTTTTGGCCAATTTTTGCTTGTTTACCAGCACCTTATTGCGCCCAGTGCGGCTGAGTTCGGCCTCGATCAGCACCTCGCGGCCATCCGAATGGGTGATGGTTGCCCGAATGACGGCACTATTGGCGCCGGTTCGAATCATTGCCTCGGTGGGCACTCCCCTAAAACTTTTAAGAGTTGCCAAATACGACAATGCTTCAACAAGATTTGTTTTGCCCTGCCCGTTGTCGCCAATGACCGCGGTGACACCATCGGTCAACGTGATCTGCGCCGACACATAGTTACGGAAGTCGGTGAGCTCCAGGTGTTGAATAATCACAGTTGGGCAACACTACGGCGTTACTAGTTGGTGAGGCGTTGTGGCATCACCAAGTACAAATAGTCCGGTGCCCCAACTCCGCGCAACACCGCAGGTTTGATTGGGTCGGTTGTTTGAATCGTGATTTCATCACCACTCACTGCTTCGATGCCAGCAGCAAGGTATTCAGGGTTAAAACCAACCGTGATGTCAGAACCGACCATTGTTGCGTCAAGTTCTTCAACTGTGTTGCCCACGTCTTGAGTAACAACAATCAACTTGAGTGAAGTCGCCGTCATCTCGAGCCGCACCGGAGTGGTTTCGCGAGCCAAAACACGGCATCGACGAATTGCTTCTAGGAGCGGTTCGCGCGCTGTGGTCAGTGAGTTTGGATAGTTCGGCTGAATGAGCTGGCGATAGTTAGGAAACTCGATTTGCAACAAACTTGTGCTGAGGGTGGCTTGGCCGACAGTAAATGTTGCGCGGTCGCCTGCCAAACACAGTGAAGCTTCTTCACCACTTGCAAGCAATCGTTGCAGTTCATTGAGGGCGCGGCTTGGAATCACCACTTTTTCGCCGTGGCCCAAAATGTTGCTGCCTGGCAGATCGCGAACTGCCAAGCGGTATGAGTCGGTTGCAACAAGTCGCAAACCTTCTGGTTCGGCCGACATCAACACGCCGGTGAGGGCAAGTCTTTGCATGTCCGATGAAGCCGCCCGAACTACTTGGCGTAATGCATCAGCAAAAACACTTGCTGCCAACGTGACCGGTGGAGCACTTGCTTGAACAATGTTTGGAAAATCAGTTGCCGCAAATGTTGGAACTGTGAACTGAGCCCGACCGGAACTCACACTGACGGTCTCGCCGGTGGTTTCAACGGTGACTTTGCCTTCAGACATCGATCTCACAATGTCGCTCATCAACTTTGCGCTTGCCACAACAACGCCGTCTTCTTGGCCGCCAACATTGAGAACAAATTGCACTGAAAGATCATTATCTGTGCACGACAGCAACAATTTGTCACCTGTGACTTCGATGCGAACTCCGGATAGTGCTGGCATTGCGTTGTTGCGTGTAGATGCAACTCTTGCTGCAGCGCCAAGAGCTTCGGCAAGAACCTCTCGCTCAACTCTGAATTTCATAGCCCTCTCCCTTGCGTCACGTTGTTTATCGTTAAATGTGGATGTTTGTAAGAAGAACTAATAACAGTAATAAGTCCTGTGGATTGGGGATAACGGGTGTATTTCCCAATTACACCAACGGTTGCAACCTCACACACACCCAACCGTCCCGCCACATCTTGCAACTGTGTAGTTAGTGTCGCGGTGGACAACCCTTGCTTATCCACCGTCTGTGCACCGTCTGTGCACACGGTTTTCCACAAAGGTTGTTGCAGTAGTGAAGCGATCATGATGTTGAACGTTACGAAGTCTTAAATTTCTGAACGAGCTCGGTTACTTGATCGAACACTTGCTTTCGCTCGCTCATCATTCGTTGGGTTTTGTCGACTGCATGGATCACTGTGGTGTGGTCTCGTCCACCGAACAACCGTGCAATAGCCGGGTAACTGAGCTCGGTGAGTTCACGAAACACATACATGGCTGTTTGGCGTGCTGAAACCAACGGACGCTGGCGGCTTTTGCCCTTCATTGCCTCGACATCAAAACCTAGGTGGTCAGAAATCTCGATCAACAACTGCTCGCCCGTACGAACCTTTGGGGCTGTGCGGGTAAGCAGATCAACCAGCAGTTTTTGAGCCAACGAAATATCAACAACTGTTTTGTTAAGGCTGGCATATGCACCAACACGGATCAACGCACCCTCAAGTTCACGAATGTTTGACGTGACGTTGCTAGCAATGAACTCAAGAACGTCGTTGGACACAAAGGTGTTCTCTCGCTCGGCCTTATTGCGCAAGATGGCCAGGCGGGTTTCCATGTCTGGCGGCTGAACGTCGGTGATGAGACCCCAACGGAAACGGCCGCGCAAACGGTCTTCAAGGGTTGGAATTGCATCTGGCACTCGGTCGGACGAAATCACAATTTGTTTGTTGGCTCCGTGCAGCGAGTTGAACGTATGAAAGAACTCCTCTTGCAAACCCTCTTTGCCTTCCATGAACTGAATGTCATCGATCAGCAACACATCAACTTCGCGGTATCGGCGCTTAAAAGCAGCAATAGTGTTGGAGCGAATGCCGTCGACGTACTCATTCAAGAATGTTTCGGTCGAGACATAGCGAACTTCGTAGTGGGCGTAGTGCTGGTGCACGTAATAGCCAATTGCGTGCAACAAGTGAGTCTTGCCCAAACCTGCCGAACCATAAATAAACAATGGGTTGTACGAGCGGCCAGGTGTTTCGGCCACACGCTGAGCGGCAGCCAAAGCAAATTGGTTGGATGCCCCTTTTACGAAAGTTTCAAAGGTGTACCGAGGATTGAGACCCACCGCTGTGCCTTTGCCGGTGCGGCTTTTGAGAGTCTGGCCAAACGACATGGAGGCTTCAGCGTTTTGGGAGTTGCTTGATTGGTCGTTCAATGACTCGTTTAGTTGGACAGGACCGTCAAGCGATGTCGGCGAGGTATTGAGGCGATGGATCACGTCGCTAGCAGTATTGGTCTGAACATCGATCAACAGTTGGCGGTCACTCGCACCCACTTCGTTGAGGGCATCTCGCACCAACGACATGTATCGAGTCAAAATTCTTTCCCGCACATAGGTGTTAGGAACCTGGAGACGCAAACTCATTTTGTCATCGGCAACAGCAACAGCGTCGTTGAATGTGGAGAACCAAACTGCCTCAGAAACCTGCGCGCGTAAAACTTCGGCTGTCGCACGCCACACATCGTCATGATTGTCGACGCCTAGTTGGCTCTCAATTTCTTGTTCCATGTTGCTCTCGTTCTGTTTGATTTGTTGCCTAAAACCGTTACCCAATAACCACTTGCCATGATCCACAACACTGTCCACAGGGTGTGGATAGCCCCCCCAACATTTCGGTGGGAGAAAGAAGGTAGCAGGTTTTCCACAGGTGAAAAAACTGGCGAGTCCCTGTAGAGTTGGACACCTTAGTCATCGTCGTTTCGAGGACAACTCGGAGCGCTACTCAGGAGGGGTGCATGAAACGTACTTTCCAACCAAACAACCGTCGCCGCTCCAAGAAGCATGGCTTTCGCCATCGCATGAGTACCCGCGCCGGTCGCGCGATTCTGAAGTCTCGCCGGGCAAAGGGTCGTCACCGGCTTTCCGCTTGATTGGTCGGATTCGTCACCGGGAAGTCTTTTCCCGATTGTCCAAAGAGGGAACATATGTTCGCTCGCATGGGTTGTGGTGTTCGTTACTGCTCGATGATTCGCTAGAAAATGCCCATATTGGCTATGCCATTGGCCGCCAAGTGGGTGGAGCGGTGGAGCGAAACCGTATAAAACGCCAATTACGGGTCCTTTTCGGCACCCGCAGTGGTCAATTACGACCTGGTTGGTACCTGATTGGAGTAACACCCAAGGCGACTGGTTCCACGTGGGACCAGCTTGGAGTGCTGGTGGACCGCCTTATTGGTCAGATTGAAGTCAAAATCAGTCAGCCACAGCCATGAATTCGGCCCATACTCACCCCCATACCCGGCCTCAGTTGGCGATGCTCCGCAGCATTCGCTGGTATCAGTCATTGTGGCCGAACAAGCCGTCCCCTTGTCGGTTTTTCCCCTCCTGCTCCGAATATGCCCATGAAGCGATCGAAATCCATGGCTCTCGCCGAGGCGGCTGGCTCATGATCAAGCGATTATTGCGCTGTCGCCCCTTTGGCCCATCAGGGTTTGATCCGGTTCCGCTGAATATCCCTGAGTCAGGCGTCAATTCGGCCATTTCACCGCCTACCGTCTCTACTGGCCAAAGTGGCCCCCACGAAAGTTGTTGACCCCAGATGTTTGAAATTGCTTCCCGATTAATTGCTCAATTTTATTCGCTCACCCACAACTACGCCTTGGCGATTGGTTTGGTGGCTGTAGTCGTGATGTTGCTCATCACCCCGCTCACACTCAAGAGCACCAAGGGCATGCTCGAGATGCAAAAACTGCAACCAGAGATGCGACGCCTACAAGCCGAGTTCAAAGGTGATCGACAGAAACTGAACGAAGCGATGATGAAGTTGTATCAGGGACACAAAGTTAACCCGTTGGCTTCGTGTTTGCCGATCCTCGCGCAAATGCCGGTGTTCATCATCATGTTTCAATCACTACAAGGATTGATTCATCGTCCTGATGGTGCAGGCACCGCGTTCGTTCCGAAGTATCTCAACGAAACATCGGAGTTGTACAACTCGTTGCTTGGTAAGACAGAAATGGTTTCGTTTGGATTGGATCTTTCGCAAACACCGATTGATGCAGTGAACCAAAGTTTTGGCAAGGGCATGATTTATGTCGGCCTCGTTGCGTTGCTTGCCGGCTTGTATTTTGTGCAACAAAAAATGGTTGCGTCGCGCACAGTGAGCCCAACAATGTCGGCCACCCAGGCCAAATTAATGCAGTATTTGCCAGTGGTTTTTGCTGTTTTTCAGCTTTTCCTTCCTACTGGTTTGATCTTCTATTACATGGTGCAAGCAATCATTCGCATCATTCAGCAGTTTTACATCACCAAGCGTTTTTATGGAAATGATTCGTCGTTGGGGCGCCAAGCGCAGGCTGCGAGCGAGCAGGCACGTGACATGAATCAAAAAGATAAGAAAGAAAACAAAAAAGAAATTAAACCTGCAGCAAATCCTGATGCGCCTTTTTCGAGCAAGCGCGTTACTCCCCCAAAGGGAAAATCTTCTGGCACTTCGCGACGTCCGCAAGCTCCAGGAAAAAATCGAAGTGGTTCGGTTGCTCGCCGACCAAAACCATAATTATTTTATTCGCCACATCAATTAAGCAACGAGGAAATGTATGGAATGGGTAGAGACAACCGCTGACACACTTGAAGCAGCAAAAAATTTGGCACTCGATCAGTTGGGTGTTTCAGAAGAAGATGCTGAGTTCGACGTTCTTGAAGAACCAAAACCAGGTTTATTTGGACGCACGCGTGGCGAAGCCCGTGTTCGCGCCCGAGTTCGTCCAACTGCACCAAGGTCAAAACCAGAACGCCGCGATCGTGGTCCAAAGCGCGCAACCAGCAAAGAGGGCGATGCACCGAAGGGTCGTCGTGGTCCAAAGTCGGCAGCCGGGTCAGATCGACCACGTCGTGAGCCACGAAAAACCTCAGATACCGAGCGAGCCCCACGTCCAGAAGGCCCTCCAGTAGACCCAGCCACTGTGAGTGCTGCTGCGACCACATTTCTTGAAGGAATGTTGACGGCTGCTGGACTTGTTGGGCAAGTCACATCCACGCTGAACGGCGAAGATATCGATATCAACGTATTGGGCGATGACGTCTCCGTATTCGTTGGTCAGCGCGGTGCCACATTGATGGCCGTGCAGGACCTCACTCGTGTAGTGAGCCAACGCCGCCTCGGCGACCACGACACCCATATGCGTGTTGATATTGGTAGCTACCGTGAGCGCCGCCGCGAGGCTTTGAGCCGTTTTGCTCTGAAAGTCGCGGATGACGTTATTGCCACAGGTCAACCTAGGGTGCTTGAACCAATGAACTCTGCCGACCGCAAGATTGTGCACGACGCCCTCGTCAACTCGACAGGCGTGAGTACTCATTCGCAAGGCCAAGACCCGCATCGCCGGGTTGTGGTTGCGTTGGCCGAAGCCGCCGAATAGCCCTTTAAGCATCGGGCCCATAACGTGAAGCCCACATTATGAAGCCCGCAGATCACCCAGGCCTTCGCCGTATCTTTGGTGAGGCCCAAAAAATAGGATCTCTAGGGTCTGCCCCCCTGTCCGAAATCATTGAACACGCAGCATCCTTCGCTGATGCGCTGCCCAGTGGAGTCACATCCTGTGTTGACTTGGGGAGCGGAGCAGGAGTACCTGGCTTGGTGATTGCCGTTGTTCGCCCCGAAATTCAGATGACCCTGATCGATCGGCGAGCAAAGCGCACAGACACACTTCTCCGTTCGGTCCAATCCTTGGGGATCCAGGATCAGGTGGAAGTGATATGTGGGGACGTTGAGGTATTGCGAAGCCAAGATCGCTTCGTCCATGCTTTTGATGCTGCCTGCGCCCGAGGCTTTGGTCCCCCACTCCAAACCCTGCGATGGGCCGTCGGTCTGGTGAGGTTGGGCGGGTATGTCGTTGTGAGCGAACCTCCACCCGGTAGTCCAGATCGCTGGGCCGATGTGGATCTGGGAAGCCTCGGAGTGTCCGCCCCAACAAGGCTTGGTCCGGTCGCATTGTTCCACGTGGAACATAGTTAGACCCCAAATTCGTAATCTCAGCCCAAAATGTTCCACGTGGAACATTCTCGACCCAGTCAGATATTGATAGAGACCGTATCCCCAGTTGATCGGCGCCCCTTCGGTAGAATTGGGGTGATATGAACTCGGCAAAACCTGAATCCACTCTGCCGCACCCCGTTCCACGGGTGATTGCGATGGCCAACCAAAAGGGTGGGGTAGGCAAGACAACAACCACGATCAATATGGGCGCTTGTTTAGCCGAACAGGGTTATCGAGTGTTGATTGTGGACCTTGATCCGCAAGGCAATGCCTCGACTGGCTTGGGTTTGAATACCCGCGAAATGGAAACCAGTGTGTATGACGTGTTGTTGCATGACACCCCAATGGAGGACTGTCTTGTGCCCACGGCGGTTCGCAACCTTTTTGTCGCACCTTCCAACCTTGATCTAGCCGGCGCCGAAATTGAGCTAGTACCTGCCATGGGTCGCGAAACCCGACTCAAAAAAGCAATTGAGTCTGTGTTGGATCAATTTGATTACGTACTGATCGACTGTCCTCCATCGCTTGGTCTCTTAACTGTCAACGGTCTTACTGCTGCACGGGAAGTAATCGTGCCGATTCAGTGTCAGTACTACGCACTTGAGGGTTTGGGACAGTTGCTACGCAACGTTGACTTGGTGAGCCAAAACCTCAACCCCGACTTGGCGGTCAGCACCATTATCTGCACCATGTTCGATACCAGAACCAAATTATCTGCCGATGTTGTCAATGAGGTTCGTGAACACTTCGGCGACAAAGTATGTCAAACCGTTATTCCGCACACCGTGCGTCTTGCCGAGGCCCCATCGCACGGCAAACCAATCACCACATTTGATTCCAACTCGGCTGGCGCAAAGGCCTACCGAGCTGTTGCATTGGAGGTGAGTGGTGGCGCGCCGCAGCGGATTGGGTAAAGGCTTAGACGCGCTCATCCCCACCAATAGAAATACTGGAAGTGCCACAAATGGTACTAGTACCAGTAACAGTACAAATACAGAGTCAGCAACAGGGCTTAAAGACATCCCTGTAAATTCAATTGACCCAAACCCAAACCAACCTCGCGTGCATTTCGATGAAGCCTCGCTTGCTGAATTGACCGCGTCTATCTTGGCAATTGGTGTGCTGCAACCAATTTTGGTGCGCCCAGAAGGAAGCGATCGATATCAGTTGATTGCAGGCGAGCGCCGCTGGCGTGCCGCATCACGTGCGGGATTGCAAATGATTCCGGCAATAGTGCGCGTTACCGACGATGTTTCGTCAGTTGAGCAAGCACTTGTCGAAAACTTGCATCGACAAGATCTCACTCCACTTGAAGAGGCCGCTGCGTATCAGCAACTACTCGAAGACTTCAACATGACACACGAGCAAGTTGCAAGCAAGGTGGGCAAGAGTCGTTCTGCCATCACCAACGCATTAAGGCTGCTCGGACTCCCACCATCGATCCAGTCACTATTGGCCGATGGACGACTATCTGCAGGTCATGCAAAAGCATTGTTGGGCACTCCCGACCGTTCGTTGCAAGAGCAACTTGCGAAGCGCGCCGTGGAGATGGGTTGGACTGTTCGAGGTATCGAAGAGGCAGTTCGAGACATCCAATCACCGTCAACTACGTCAGGCGGGGGAGCAGGCACGGGAAATACGGGCAAGACTTCCGGAAAATCGGCTGCCTCGACCGGGACAAAGACAACAGCATTACGACCACCAGGACTGCTTGAACTCGAAGGTCTTCTTGCCGAGCATCTGCAAACGTCGGTGGGGGTAACCATCAGTGGCAAACACGGCAAGGTCACTATTGATTTCGCCGACCTCGAAGACCTCGAGCGGATTTACCGACTCATGACCGAAGGGCCTCCCTCCGAGGATTAATGAGTAGAAGTAATCGGCTCGCGCAAAACCCTGTGTCTCTTGTGGAGCATGAGCGTAAACAATAACTTGACAGTCCTCACAGACTGTGTGTAAACCTGTGGATAACCCCTGAAATGGTTGCTCAGATGGCCTTTCGGGGGGCAAACCAGGCCTCGACCGCTGCGCTCACAGCGTTGGCGATGATGTCAAACTCGGGTTGAATGTTTTGCCCGAAAACGCACAAAACGGCAGGCATTCGAGTCGCTCGGAGGATGGGAAGACGCATGCCCTTGACTACGAATTGCCCGAGACCAATCTCGTTGAGTTGAGCCGCGATTGCCTTAGCCAGTTGGTGCCCACCTGGCGAACTGAAACCTTCAGTTTCATAAAAAACAATCTCATGGTGTTGAGCCGATGATGCTGCAATACCGACATAAACATCTGCTTGAAAGCTATTGGCCGATGTTGCGTGCAAAGTTGAATCCGCTTCTTCGACCGTCATGACGTCGTCATAATGCTCACGCAATTTTCGAGTAAGACCCCTCGAGACACGTTGTAGATCACCAAAGCAACCCACCACTATTTTGAGCGAATCGCCAACTCGTGCCGCGTGATGAAGTTTTTCAGATTCTCGTACCGAGACTATTCCTGGCCCAGACCCTGTTTGGCTACTCATTCGCGACAAGGCCTGAAGTGTTTCGGCACCACAGATGCCATCGGCAACTAGTCCGTAGTTTTGTTGAAAGTCGGTGAGGCAATGAACTGATTTTGGTCCGAGTATCCCGTCTATGTGTCCACAATCGAAACCAAGTTGCGCAAGATTTGTTTGCAGTGCAATGACATCATCACCGCGTTGATGAGGAGACGTGAGATACAACAAACGCGCGCCACTCAGCCATGAAGCCTCAATCAGTGCATCCCATGCATTGCGATCACAAACACCATCTTGAGGCAGACCATGATTGGTCTGAAATTCACGAAGCGCTGTATGGGTGAATTCACAAAAATAGCCGCGCTCCACAAGCGAATCATCAAGTATTCCAAGCGACGTGAGGCGCTGCTGCATCGCAGCTACTGCGTTATTGCGCTGCTTAATTGTTAGTGGGAAGTCGGGAGAAATTCTGCAAGCTCCTGTAGCAATTGACCCTTACCTTTTGCCCCAACCAAACGTTTTTGTACTTCACCGTTATTGAAAATCAACAGTGTTGGAATGCTCATCACACTGAAACGCTGCGCAATATCTCCATGTGCATCAACATCAAGTTTTGCAATGGTCACTTTTCCAGCGAGTTCGGTTGAGAGTTCTTTTAACACCGGTGCAATTGCTTTGCATGGCCCACACCACTCGGCCCAAAAGTCAACGAGTATTGGTGTGGTCGAGCTTTTTACGGTTTCGTCAAAGCTGTTGCTTGTGAGGGTGATAATTCCGTCTGCCATGGTGGTCCAGTCTGCTTATTTCAAGGTGATGAGTACTGCGCAACATAATACCCACGCCAACATTCAACTCTGGGCTATGAGTGCTGTGCCTCTAGCCACCGCTCACAATCAATTGCTGCCATACAACCAGAACCCGCAGCAGTAATGGCTTGTCGATATGTGTGGTCTTGCACGTCTCCACACGCAAACACGCCATCAATGTTGGTGTAGGTCGACCCAGATTTCGTAGTCAAGTATCCGGTGTCTTCCATCTGCAAAATGCCCTTAAACAAATCGGTGTTTGGTCGATGACCAATCGCCACAAATATGCCAGTGATATTCATTGTCGACTGCTCACCTGTGACGGTGTCGGTCATTTCGATGCCGCTCACTTTGTCTTCACCGAGAACGCGAGTTACTTGCTTGTTCCAAATAAATGAAATCTTTTCGTTTTTAAAGGCACGATCCTGCATGATTTTTGAAGCACGCAAAGAATCGCGGCGATGAACGATGGTGACCTTGGATGCAAACTTGGTGAGGAATTGTGCTTCTTCAAGTGCCGAGTCGCCACCACCAACAACAACTATTTCTTGGCCGCGGAAAAAAAATCCATCACATGTTGCACAAGTTGAAAGACCGTGACCTATCAATCGCTTTTCTTCTTCAAGTCCAAGCATCAGCGACTGCGCGCCAGTGCTGACGATGATTGAGTCAGCCGTGTATTCGGTGTCGCGAACCCATGCTCGAAACGGCCTGGATGAAAAATCAACTTTTGTAACTTTTTCAGTGAGAAATTCGGTTCCAAACCGAATTGCTTGATCACGACAACGCATCATTAACTCTGGTCCCATGATTCCTTCTGGAAAACCAGGGAAGTTTTCGACTTCGGTCGTCAACATCAACTGGCCACCTGGCTGATCAGAAGTAGAAGAAGGCTCACCCTCAATAACGAGTGGTTGCAGGTTGGCGCGAGCAACATAAATGGCAGCAGTGAGTCCGGCAGGACCAGATCCAATAATCAAAACTTTGCTATGTAATGGTGTGCTCATGGGGGTTTCTTTTCTGTTGTACGGAATTTAGTCTTGCGGATGGCGGCGGCGCATCAACAACATGCCTGCGATACAAAATACTGCGCCAATAATCAAATAAGAAGCCCATACCGCGGTGTCGCGTGACCACCAAATGTCGAGCAGTGAATTGATTGCTCGAATACCACCAATTACAAGAACGATCAGCACAAAAATGGCGCCAACAATTGCCATGCTTCCAAAAACAAGGGCCCGAACAATCGCTACTGCGGGGCGCGTTGTTCGGTCGCGCACGAAGGCAACAATTCGGTCGATCGCATCAACCGTGCGAGATGCCCACTGCGGATCGGTAAACGGATTGGAAGGCATACGACAAGGCTAACTTGCCTGGAACGTGACTCCCGAGAGCAACCCTTGATACGGATTGGACCCACTACACATTCCACTTTTTCCTATTTCACGCAGAGCGACTAACACATATTGCGCGGGCTGAGCAATGATGAAGTTGGCGCCTCGACGCTTGGTGTTGTTTCCGGTGGCTATGCGTTGCCCCCAGCCAGCAAGCTGTGGTGGAGCAGTATCAAGCGCTGTGTATACATCTATTTTCCATGGAGCATTACCCATATACACATTGAGAGTGCCAGTGGTCGGTGCTGAAAATTGGACGATTAAACCAACAAACTCTTTGCTCCCGAAATATTGATTTGAATAACAGGTGGTTGTCCAGTTTGTCTTCGGGTTGCTATCAAGTAGCAAAGGAACAAGTGCTTCGTTCTCTTCGCCATCGTCACCGCTCGGGTCGTAACTCATGATCGAGACAATTGATGCCGGCTCAATGACAGCAGGTGCAACTATGTCCTCAACTGGAGCGACAATCGTCGCTGCTGGAGTTGATTTGCCATTAAACCACAAGGCGCCTCCACCAAGCAGACCAGCGACAAGTAATCCGGCCATGATTTGGCGCAGTCCAACTTTTGCTGCATTTTCTGTTTTTGCTCTTTTTCCTAATCGTGCAGTTTCTTCACGCGTGTCGTTGTAAACATCTTCGCGTGTGTTGTCGAAAAGCGGCTGACCAACAATGGCAAGTTTTGCTGGCCGCGGTTTTGCCGGAGTGGTTGCAACAGATCGCGAAGTAGATCTTTCCAACATTTCTCCGCCCACCACCATCAACCCCGATGGAGGTGTGATTTCGGTGGTGCGATCTAGTTCGCCGCTGCGTGCTGCACGTAAGGCAACAATTGTTTCGGCAGCAGTTGCATATCGGTGATCAGGATTGCGGGCAAGAAGTTTGTGAATGACCTTGACCAAGTTTGGCGAAAGCGACGGCCGCAAGCGAGCAAGGTCGGTTGGCTCACGCTGCAGCCTGGCAAGAGCCGTGTCTGCGTCGGTTTCACCCACAAACGGCACACGACCGGCAAGGCACTCATATAAAACAAGCCCAAGACCGTAGAGATCGGCCCGGCCGTCGAGTGGTTTGCCGCGCACTTGTTCTGGTGAAAGGTATTTTGCTGTCCCCATCATGATGTTGTCGTTGGTGAGGTCATCACCACTTGAAACAAGTGCTTTTGCAATTCCAAAATCTGCGAGTAAACAACGAGCATCTTTTGTCAACAAAATATTTCCAGGCTTGACATCGCGATGCACGAAATTTTGTCTGTGCGCTTCTTCAAGTGCTGCCGCCACAGATAATCCAATGTGAATAGTGAGTTGCGGTTTCAGTTTCTTTTGTTTATCAAGCACATCGCGCAAACTTTTGCCCTGCACGTATTGCATAATGACCGCTTGACGACCACCATGTTCGATGCAGTCATAAACCGCAACGATGTTTGGGTGAGTGATACCGGCACAGGCGACAGCCTCGCGTCGAAAACGCTCTGCCACATTGGCATCGTTTGCCAAATGAGGCTTGAGCAACTTGACAGCCACTTGGCGATGAAGAAATGTGTCGCTTGCAAGCCAGACTTCGGCCATTCCGCCTCGGGCAATGCGGTGCTCGAGTTGATATCGGCCGCCAATAAGGCGTGAAAGTGGGCTGTCCTGACTCATCGCTGTGATGCGACAATACTTCCCAAACCCCATATGAGACGGGGATATCTCGTGGATATCTAATGCGCGAGCAACTTACTTAGTGTGAAACGTAACGCCCATCGCTCGTGGGCCGGTGTGTGAACCGATGATTGCACCAATGTCACTGACCATGATTTCCCCAGAGTAAAACTCGCGAAGTGAAGCAACGAATTCTTGTACGTCGTCACACTCTGCCTGCAAAACCGAAAGATTCTCGATTGCCCCAGCTTGCTTAACCGTGTCAATAAGTAGAGCAATTGCTTTGCTCCGTGTGCGTTGCTTGCCGCCTTCTTGAATCAAGCCGTCCTTGATTTGCAAAATTGGTTTAATCGCAAGTGCTGATGCAAACAATGCCTTGGCACCGCTGATGCGACCACCCTTTTTGAGGTTTTCGAGCGTGTCGAGCGCAGCCCACACCTGGGTTCGGGCGGCAAGATCACTGGCATATGCAGCGACTTCGTCCAAACTTGCGCCACTTGCAGCCTTTTTTGCACACGCAACGGCGGCAATACCTTGACCCATCGATGCTGAACGACTGTCCACTACTCGCACTGGAATATCACCGGCAACTGCGCGAGCAGCCAGCTCGGCACTTTGCATCGTGGCCGAGAGTTGAGACGAAAGCGAGATGACGACGATGCCAGTTGCACCAGTAGAGAAAAGGCGACGAAATTCGGCTTCGAATTGTCCTGGTGACGGTGCTGCGGTCTCTGGCAACACGGCAGACGAACCACATCGTTCCCAAAATTGCGCGACAGTCAACTGCTGGCGATCAATGAACTCCTCATCACCAAAGCGAAACGACAACGGAACGATGGAAATGTTGTTGGCGTCTGCCAACGACTGAGGAATGTCTGAAGCACTATCGGTAACGATTCGAACGGTCATAATCTTGAGCCTACAGCAGGCTTTTTAGCCAAGTGCGGGATGTTTTTTTGAAGCCAACTCACGGCGTTTTGTGCGCCAATGACTCAACCACCATGCAAGCAACACAAGCGCGGCAGCGCCACTCACAACAAGACCGAGGCCAGCAATGGCTGCGACCCTCGCAGTGAGTTGAACACGTTGACCGGCCTGCACTAATCCATCTGGCGTGTACAACACAATTTCAATAGGGAATCGTCCGCTCGCGCGAGCAACAACAGGAATCACCAAGTCGATAGCGCCATTTGCTGGCACTGTCACGATGCGTTCTTCATTTGGAAACTGCAACTTGGCACTTGAGATCTCGACCGAAACAGTGAGATCGACCGCTGCATCATTGCGAAGTTGCAAGCGCAAATCACTTTCGCGTCCCCCGAGAGTAAAACTCAACGACTCTGGAACCTTCACCGATGCTCGAAGCATTCGAAGTTGATTGCGAAAACCTTTGAAGTACAAAGCAAATTCATCGCTACTCAGTCGGTCATCCAGCATGGATAGTCGCGAAGTCGTCCACGCCGCATGTTGTGGGGCATCAGATGGCAACATCATGGATGTTGAGGCGTATTCATCGGCTAGAGAATCATTTGCCTTTCCAGCAATTGAGACATCAACCCCATTTGAACGAGGTGCATCAACAATCGTTGCCTCGCTATTGGCGCGCGGAAGCGAACTTAATGCTCGAAGTCGGAGTTGTGGAGCACGGTCGATCGCAACTGCCAAAGGAGCGAGCAACGCAGTGTTAATTGGTGCACCACTTGTAGTAGTGAGAATTACAAAGTTTGACGACACAACTCCACCACTGTCAACAACTTCTTGTCGTTGCGTCAAAAGTTCTGCAGCAAGCGAACAGGCAGTAATTACAGGGTTGATTTGGCTGCTAGAAAGCGTCTTGGCAAAAACTGGATCCGTTGTTCTTAATGCAACATCACCCGAGATGCGATAAGGCTTGGCATAGTTGTCGAGTGTGCCAATTTTTGCGGCTGCCTCGGGTGTGAGAACGACAGTGTGCGCGTTGGTTGTGTTGAGCAATGCAGCACCGTCTGCGTCAATAAGAACATTCGAAAACCAGACATTGGGCGAGATGTTTTTTTCTCCATTGCGAAGCTCGAGAATTTGATCACCAAGTTTGCTCAGTTGTTGAAAGTCGTTGACCCTGCTGTTGCGTTGTGCGCTTGATGGGTTGAACGGGACAAAGGAGGCTCGCAACAAATCGTGATTTGCAAACGCAGTTTGTAAACGCGCCAATAAATCAATGTCGACGGGTTGTGTTGAGCGCGCAAGACCATCCAGGATTTGGGGTGAAACCTGCACAGACAAAGGCGCTGCACCACCTTCCAAAGACTGGGCGAGATCAGCCAATTGTTTTCTTGTCGCATCGTTAATCGCAATAGTTCCGTTTGGCGCAAGTGCGAGGGGCGTAGTTACGGATGACGCAATTGCAATAGGTAAACGTGCAGTTTCAATAGCCGAATTGAAAAAGTTAACGAACGTAGTCAGTTTGGAAACTGGTTGACCATTTTGCATGAAAGAAATTTGTATCGGGTACACGCCATCTTTTGTGAGGCGCAATGAGTTTGTACGAGCAGTGGTTGAAAGAAACGCGGTGTAGTTATTGGTTTCAGTTCGCGCCAATTGAATGAGTTGCAAGTCTGCAACTGCGATTTGCCCGACTGGTTCGGCACCTGCAGTAATCGAGCGCACCTGCTCTCGAGTGATTACCGGGGCAAACGCAGTTATGCGAAGCGTCGTTGTTGTGTCTTGTTCGAGCTGATCTCGAACTGCAGTATCGGGTACTCCAACCGTGAAGCGAAATTGTGTGCCTGCAAGAACATTAAAATTTTGTGCGACTAAACGCACGTCAATGGGCGTAACTACTACTGCCTTCGCTGCACGGGTTGGGTGGGGAAGCACACCAAGGAGCGAACACGTCACACCGAGCACGATCAGTACAGCACCACTGGCGCGTCGCAAGCGATCCATACTCTCCAGTCTCACCGATAATTGTCTCAATTTGCGGTAGTCCCTCAAGTTCAATCAGTAACGCCTAACCTAATCATCGTGGTTCCGCAGCGATTTGCTCCAGTATTGGCCGAACTTGCGCCTCTCGGGGATATTTTTCGTACTGCTGATCGTCGTCTTTATGTAGTGGGTGGAACCGTACGAGATCTGTTGCTCGATCGACAGATGAGCGAAGTGGATTTTGACTTCACGACCAATGCTCGTCCAGAAGAAACCAAACGTTTCTTAACCGGTTGGGCAGATGCCGTATGGACAACAGGCGAACGCTTTGGCACTATTTCGGCACAGAAGAACGGCCGCACATGCGAAATCACCACGCACCGCGCTGAGGCTTATTCACCTGATTCGCGAAAGCCGGATGTTGAGTTTTCGGATGACATCGCCACAGATTTATCGCGCCGCGATTTCACCATCAACGCAATGGCTCTCGAAGTGACGAGTGATGTGCCAGAACTCGTTGATCCATATGGTGGAGCAGCCGACTTGATGAGTCGCACACTTCGCACACCGCTTTCGCCAGAGATCAGTTTCTCCGATGACCCGTTGCGGATGATGCGCGCAGCACGATTTATCGCAACGCTGCAACTTCAACCAGTGCCCGAATTGGTTGCTGCGGTGCAAAAACTACACGATCGACTCAAAATTATTTCGGCAGAACGAGTGCGCAACGAACTTGATCGCTTAATGGTGTGTGATCACCCAACAAGCGGGCTGTGGTTTTTGGTTGACACGGGTTTAGCCGAGCATTTCTTTCCCGAACTGCCGGCCATGAAACTTGAACAAGATCCGATTCATCGCCACAAAGATGTATTGACACACACCTTTGCGGTGGTTGAAAACGTGCGACCAGACGCATCTCCTGATTTTGATTTCCGCATTACACGGCTTGCAGCGTTGTTTCACGACATTGGCAAACCAAAAACACGCGGCATCAAAGATGGTAAAGGTGTCACGTTTCATCACCACGAAGT
>JBIKZO010000081.1:0-6752 GCA_044354675.1 Ilumatobacteraceae bacterium
CCGGCGTTGCCGGGCGGAGCATTTCCGTTACCGGAATCGATTGGACGAATGGGCGTTACGAGTACACCGAGTTTTACGAATACAACCAAAATCACGAAGTAGAAAAGGGCACAGGTCGCCGTTATGGCACAAAAAGCAATCGTCGGCGAGAAGGTCGGCATGACACAGATTTGGGACGACGCTCAACACGTTATTCCCGTCACCGTGTTGCGCATCGAACCAGCCCGTGTTGTACAGGTCAAAACAGGTGAGCGTGATGGTTATTCCGCTCTCCAAGTGACCTACGGGCAAAAGGATCCAAAGAAGTTGACCAAGGCTCAGGCCGGTCACTTCGCTTCAGCAAACGTGCCTGCGGGTCGTCGTCTTGTCGAGTTGCGTCTCGACTCGGTAGACGGTTTCCAAGTTGGCCAAGAAATTGCTGTTGACATTTTGACAGTCGGCGAAAAAGTTGACGTCACTGCAGTCAGTCGCGGTAAGGGTTTTGCTGGCGGTATGAAGCGCCACAACTTCCGCGGTCAAGGCGCCAGTCACGGTAACCACAAGCACCACCGTGCTCCTGGTTCGATCGGCTCATGTTCATTTCCTGGTCGCGTATTCAAGGGTCTTCGCATGGCCGGCCACATGGGTCACGAGCAAACAACCACTCTCAACCTCGAAGTCGTACAAGCCGACCTCGAGCGCGGATTGTTGTTGGTACGCGGTTCAGTTCCTGGTCCAAACGGCGGCGTAGTAATTGTGCGCAACGCGGTGAAGGGAAAGTAACAACATGGCAACTGCAAAACCAGCAAAAAAAGTAGCAGCGAAAAAAGTAGTTGCGAAAAAGGCAGCTAAAGCTCCAGCCAAGAAAGCAGCCGCAGCAAAAACTGCTCCTGCAAAAACAGGTTCCACAGCTTCGTTGCCAGCAGAGTATTTCGGTATCGAGCCAAACGTTTCAGTGATGCACCAAGTTGTCACTGCACAGCTCGCACATCGTCGCTCGGGCACACAAAGCTCAAAGACACGTTCCGAAGTTCGCGGCGGTGGCACCAAGCCATTCAGCCAAAAGGGCACCGGTAACGCACGTCAGGGTTCATCGCGCGCACCACACATGGTCGGCGGTGGAGTTGCGTTAGGACCAAAGCCACGCAAGTACTCACAGCGCACACCAAAGAAAATGATTGCGCTTGCGCTTCGTTCTGCTCTGTCGGATCGCGCTCTTGACAACAAAGTTGTTGTTGTTGACAAGTGGAGCTTCGATGCTCCAAGCACCAAGTTGGCTTCGGCTTTGCTCGACCAATTGGGCGTTGACGGCAAGATCATGGTGGTTATCGACCGCACAGACGAGATTGCAAACAAGAGTTTCCGCAACCTCACCAACGTGCAAGTTGTAACCACAAACGAACTCAATGCATACGACGTGTTGTGCAATGACTGGCTCGTGTTTACACAGGCCAGCCTGCCTAAGACAGTGGAGGTAGCAAAGTGAAAGACCCACGCGACATCATCTTGCGCCCGATCATTTCGGAGAAAAGCTATTCATTGATGGACAAAGGAACGTACACATTTGAAGTACGCCCAGATGCCAGCAAGCCAGAAATTCGCGATGCCATTGAATCCATTTGGAATGTCAAGGTCACTCGCGTAAACACACTCAACCGAATTGGCAAGTTTCGTCAGGCTCGCGGCACAAACCGTCTCGGCCAACGACCAAGCACCAAGCGGGCCATTGTCACTCTTCAGGCGGGAAATGAAATCCCGATGTTTGAGAACTAGAGCGAGCGACTAAAGGACTTTTATGGGAATTCGTAAACGTAAACCAACCAGCGCAGGAATGCGCTTTCAGACTGTCTCTGACTTTGCTGACATCACCAAGAGCACGCCTGAAAAGACTCTGCTCGCCAAGAAGACTTCGGCCGGTGGCCGCAACGTCTATGGTCGCGTCACTTCACGTCACCAAGGTGGTGGACACAAGCAGCAGTACCGCATTATCGACTTCAAGCGCATCACCGATGAGTACGAAGCAAAAGTTGCTGCCATTGAGTACGACCCAAACCGCACATGCCGCATTGCATTGTTGCATTACGCAAACGGTTCGAAGGCATACATCTTGGCTCCAAAGGGTCTCGAAGTTGGCATGATCGTGCAGAGCGGTGCAAAAGCCGACATCAAAGTTGGCAACGCGCTTCCACTTCGTTACATGCCAGTTGGAACTGTTGTTCACAACATCGAATTGCGTCCTGGCCAAGGTGGCAAGGTTGCACGTTCGGCCGGCATGGCAGTGCAACTTGTTGCAAAAGAAGGCGTGTACGCAACATTGCGTATGCCAAGTTCTGAAATGCGTCGCGTTCCAATCGATTGCCGTGCAACTATCGGCGAAGTTGGAAACGCAGAGCACGAACTGATCAAGATCGGTAAAGCAGGCCGCAACCGTTGGAAGGGCGTTCGCCCACAATCACGCGGTGTTGTAATGAACCCTGTCGATCACCCACTCGGTGGTGGAGAAGGTAAGACCTCTGGTGGTCGTCCGCCAGTATCGCCTTGGGGTAAGCCAGAGCGTCGCACACGCAATCGCAACAAGGCTTCACAGTCACTCATCGTTCGTCGTCGTCGTTCCGGAAAGGGTCGGGGGTAAGTAAATGTCACGCAGTTTGAAAAAGGGTCCTTTCGTCGATGAGCACTTGCTCAAGAAGTTGGACGCAATGAACGAGAGCGGCGACCGCAAGGTCATCAAGACGTGGTCACGTCGCTCAACAATTATTCCTGACATGATCGGCCACACATTTGCCGTTCACGACGGTCGCAAGCATGTTCCTGTTTACGTTTCGGAATCAATGGTTGGTCACAAGTTGGGCGAATTCGCTCCAACCCGCACCTTCCGTTTCCATGCCAGCCAGGAAAAAGCAGCAGCAGCGGCGGCTAAGTCATGACCGGTCCAAAGCTCAACGAAAAGAACCGCATCGCCGGTTCGTCAAGCGGTACTCGTGCTCGTGCAATGAACGTGCGCATGTCTGCATCCAAGGTTCGCGTTGTTCTCAACTTGATCCGCGACGCCGATGTCAAGTCAGCCGACAACACACTCGTCTTGTTGCAGCGCGACTCGGCACACGACGTGCGCAAGTTGCTTGCTTCGGCAGTTGCTAACGCAGTCAACAACGACTCGAAAGATGCCGACGACTTGTACGTCAAAGCATGCTTCGCAGACGAAGGTCCGACCATGAAGCGTTTCCGTCCACGCGCCAAGGGCCGTGCTGGACAAATCTTGAAGCGTTCATGCCACATCACGATTGTCGTTGACACATTGACCGAGATGGCAATGGCGTCACGCGAACAATCAATCGAAGCAAAGGGTGCAACCAAGACATCGAGCCGTTCGGCCCGTGTTGCGGCTAGCCGTGATCGCGTTCAAAAGTCCGTTGCTACTGATGCTGCTGTTGACAGCGCACCAGTTGCTGACGAACCAGTTGCGCAAAATTCTACAGAGTCTGGTGAGGAGAACTGATGGGCCAGAAGATCAATCCGTACGGTTTCCGACTGGGAATCACCACCGACTGGAAGAGCCGTTGGTTTAGTGTCAAGGAATACCGTCATTACCTCACCGAGGACTGGAAGATTCGCGATTACCTGACCGTGCAGCTCGCTGATGCTGCTGTCAGTCGTATCGAGATCGAACGCACTCGTGACAAGTTGCGAATTGACGTGCACTCTGCACGTCCAGGCATTGTCATTGGTCGCAAAGGTCAGAAGGCTGACGAATTGCGCGCAGGTTTGACACAGCTCACCGGCAACAACAAGGTGCAGTTGAACATCACCGAAATCAAGCAAGCCGAACTCGATGCCGCACTTGTGGCTCAGGGTGTTGCTGATCAGTTGGTCAACCGAATCGCATTCCGTCGCGCAATGAAGCGTGCAGTGCAAAACGCACAGAAGTACGGCGTTGAGGGCATTCGAATTCAGTGTTCAGGTCGTCTTGGTGGAGCAGAAATGTGCCGCACCGAGTGGTACCGCGAAGGCCGCGTTCCATTGCACACACTTCGTGCCGACATCGATTACGGATTCCGTGAAGCCGCAACTGCTGCAGGTCGCGTTGGCGTCAAAGTTTGGCTGTACAAGGGAGAGATCTTGCCGTACAAGAGCCCGAACGACGATCGCATTGCTCGTGAAGCAGCGATGGCCGTTGGTCAGACTTCAGGACATTCGGAAGCGACTCTCAAGGTTGTTACTTCAGCAGGCCCACGCGTTGCCGAAGTTGACGAGATGGAAATTACTCCGCTCGTGAAAGAAGCCGATCCAGAGTTTGAGCGTTTGTTGGCGGAAGAAGAAGATATTCAACGTCGAATCGTCGATTCGCATGAGACCCCGCACTTCCGTAAAGAGGACTAATCATGTTGGAACCACGCAAAGTTAAATATCGCAAGCAGCACCGAGGTCGTACCGGCGGCATCTCGAAGGGTGCAACCGAACTCGCTTTCGGCGAATACGGCATCCAGGCTCTCGAGCCAGGTTGGATCACTGCGCGTCAGATCGAAGCAGCACGTATTGCCATGACCCGTCACATCAAGCGTGGTGGCAAGGTCTGGATCAACGTGTTTCCTGACAAGTCAGTAACCAAGAAGCCTGCAGAAACCCGCATGGGTTCCGGCAAAGGAAACCCAGAGTTGTGGGTTGCCGTTGTCAAGCCAGGTCGCGTGTTGTTCGAGTTGTCATACCCAAACTCGGCAACTGCACACCAAGCTCTCGAGCGTGCAGTACAAAAACTGCCGATCAAGGCCCGCATCATTAGCCGCGAGGAGGCAATCTGACATGGCCCGTGAACTAGCAGACTTGCGCGACATGGATCTCGCCACCTTGGTGGAAGAACTTCGCGCATCAAAACAAGAAGCACTCAACTTGCGATTCCGTCATGCCACTGGTCAACTCGAGAACACCGCCGAGTTGGGCAAGGTCAAGCGTCAAATCGCACGTATCAACATGCTGATTCGTCAGGGCGAAATCGCCGCTGCCGAAATGGCAGGGAAGTAAACGATCATGACCGATTCAACAGTTACTCCAGTGACAGACGAAACCCGTAACGCACGCAAAGTGCGCGAAGGCACCGTCGTGTCCAACAAGATGAACAAGACGATTGTGATTTCAATTGTCGATCGCGTTCCACACCCTCGTTACTCGAAGTTTGTGGCCCGCACAAAGAAGTTGTATGTGCATGACGAGGCCAACGACGCCCAAATTGGCGACCGTGTTCGCGTTATGGAAACTCGCCCAATGTCGAAGCAAAAGCGTTGGCGCCTGATTGAAGTACTGGAGCGTGCAAAGTGATTCAGCAAGAAAGTCGTTTGACTGTCGCCGACAACAGCGGCGCAAAAGAAGTGCTCTGCATCAAGGTGCTCGGTGGCACTCGTCGTCGTTACGCATCAATTGGTGACGTCTTCATTGGCACCGTCAAGGACGCAATTCCTGGCGCAGGTGTCAAGAAGGGCGAAGTTGTTCGCTGTGTAGTTGTTCGCGTTAAAAAAGAGAAGCGCCGTCCAGACGGCAGCTACATCCGCTTTGACGAGAACGCAGCAGTGTTGATCAAAGAAGATCTCACCCCACGTGGCACCCGTATCTTCGGACCAGTTGGCCGTGAACTTCGCGACAAGAAATTTATGCGAATCATTTCGCTCGCACCGGAGGTGTTGTAGTCATGAAGCTCAAAAAGGGTGACACAGTCGTCGTCATTGCCGGAAAAGACAAAGGCAAGCAAGGCGAGATCACAACAGTTTTGCCAAAGCAAAACAAAGTCAAGATCGCTGGCGTAAACACCGCTAAGCGCCACTTGGCCGCGCGCGGCAACAACGCCAACACTGGTGGAATCATCGACAAAGACATGCCAATTGATGCTTCGAACGTGATGTTCGTGCACAAGGGCAAGCCAACACGTGTTGGTTACAAGATCAAGGACGACGGCACCAAAGTGCGCGTTGCCAAGAGCACCGGAGACGAAATCTAATGGCTGAGACCGCTTTGTACACACCGCGCTTGAAGGCGCACTATAACGACGTTGTTCGTGCTGACTTGATTAAAGAGCTCGGCGTCGCAAACGTGATGCAAGTGCCAACGTTGCAAAAGATTGTGATCAACATGGGTGTTGGTCGCGCAACGCAGCAAGCATCGTTGATCGACGGCGCAGTTGCAGACTTGACAGCGATTTCTGGCCAAAAGCCAATCGTCACCAAGTCACGCACCGCAATCGCTTCATTTAAATTGCGTGAAAACCAAGCCATTGGTGCCAAGGTCACCATGCGCGGAGATCGCATGTGGGAGTTCATGGACCGTTTGATTTCGGTCGCAATTCCTCGCATCCGTGACTTCCGTGGTTTTCCAGGCAAGTCGTGGGACGGCAACGGCAACTACACATTTGGACTCACCGAGCAGTTGGTATTCCTTGAAGTGAGCTACGAAAAAGTAGACACCACACGCGGCATGGACATCACCATCGTGACGTCGGCCAAGACCGACCTAGAAGGAAAAGCTTTGCTCGATGCATTTGGTTTTCCATTCCGTAAGGGCGAAGAGCCAGCATCATCCAAGAAATCACGCGGAGCAGCCAAGCGCTCAGCATCGAAGAAGAAGAAGTAGAGGGACCAACTCAACATGGCAAAGAAATCACTCGTCCTCAAAGCAGCAAAGACTCCTAAATTTAAGGTGCGCGGCTATACGCGCTGCCAAAAATGTGGACGTGCTCGCGCTGTGTATCAGAAGTTTGGATTGTGCCGCTTGTGCTTGCGCAAGATGGC
>JBIKZO010000082.1:0-6683 GCA_044354675.1 Ilumatobacteraceae bacterium
GCGGGCGTTCCGATTTCGGCAATTTTGTTTGGTGGTCGCCGTCGCACAACAGTTCCACTCGTTACTCAGGCATTCGACTGGAACCACGGTGTCTTCTTGGGTTCAATCATGGCCTCTGAAACAACAGCAGCAGCCGGTGGCGCAGTTGGCAAATTGCGCTTTGACCCAATGGCGATGCTTCCATTCTGTGGATACAACATGGCCGACTACTTCAAGCATTGGCTCTCAATTGGCACAAAGACAGAGGCAAGCAAGTTGCCGCAAATCTTTTTTGTCAATTGGTTCCGTCGCGACGAAGAGGGTCGCTTCATGTGGCCTGGCTATGGTGAAAACAGTCGAGTGCTCAAGTGGGTTTTCGAGCGCACTGACGGTCAGGTTGGAGCAGACAAAACCGCAATTGGGTTCTTGCCAGCACCAGGCACACTCGACATCGACGGTCTCAATGTGAGCGAAGCCGACATGCAGGTGTTGCTCAGTGTTGACAATGACGGCTGGCGTGAAGCAGTGCCGCAAATTCGCGAGCACTATGCAGCATTTGGTGATCGTTTGCCGCAACAACTCGGCGCGTCACTCGACTCGCTTGAAGCCGCCCTCGCTTAAGTAAAAATTAGGCGGCTTGGCCGACGAGCATCGCACGAATTGACAGGCCCATCAGAAATAGGCCACCGAATCCGTACAACAAATAGACGCGGCTCTTCAGTTGCGCGCGGTACGAGTAAATAATTGCGATTGCGATGATTGCGACAAAACCATAGAACGCGTGAAACTGCGGAAACTCACGCTTGTCTCGATTGACCATGATCACACCGAGAATCACTTGAACGAAAATGCTGATCTGAGTGAACGCCGTAAACCACCACAAGGCGCGACTGCGCAGTGCGACAACTTTGTGTGCGCTCAGCGCCCAGATGCCTGCGAGTGCATTTCCAATAATCACAACCCATGCCCAACTCGTGTGCAGGTTGGCGAGAGTTGTTGCGTCCATGACTCTTTGAATCTAGCGGATAAGCGTGTCGGCTTCGTGGCCGCCGTGCACGAGTGAAAGATTTCCAGTTGCATCGCGTTCAAAAACCGTGATTGAACAATTGTCGAGACTGCGAATCACGAGCCGATCGTCACCAAGCACGCCTCCGATCACTGCGTTGATCGCAATGAAGTGACTAAAAATTACCGTGTCGGTCTGAATGCCACGAACAAAATCGGTGATGCAATCACGATACGCAACGTAGTCGGCACCAAGGTCACTCCAAGTTCCTTGCATCGCCTGGCGCAGCCAAACAATGCGGTCACTCATAGCGACACCTTTGGGCGAAGGTATTTCAGATACCTCGGCACACACCTGCGGCACCACGTTCCACATTTGTGCCAAAGGCTCGGCAGTTTGTTGGCAACGCAACAGCGGACTCGTGATGATGTTGCCGATCGGGAGCGACTGCAATTGATCGGCTGCTTCCCTTGCCTGTGCTTGCCCCAGTTCATCCAAACCTGGATCAAGTGCTGTGTCCCAACCCGCCGACGCTCGCCCATGGCGAACCATATATATACGGTGTATACGAGTCATTAATCAAAGAGCCAGGCGTCTCGCGGAGGACCACTCTCGCCTATTTTCGTGAACCATTCGTGACCAAATGTCATCTGGAAGATCTCTGGGCTCATGTTGCCAAGAAAACTTGAGTCGGTCACTTGGCTTGCATGACAGGCAATTGCTTGGCGCTTGAAGTCTAAATACTCTCTCACATCAACGCGGTGCGAAATCGCGCTTGCTGGCTCACCCATCGGGTTGCCGTCGTCGGCTGGCCCATCCGGATTGAAGTCGTCTGGTGCAGCACCGTCAGGCAATTGCGCAGCATGTTCCTTTGCCATCTCATAGATCATTCGAAAATGGTCCCGGTTCATTGTCGTTTCAAAAACATTTTTGGTGCCAGCGATTGCTGCGGCGCGATGCCCCACTTTGTGCACCTGAATGTGATCGGGGTGTCCGTAATTGCCGTGCCAGTCATACACGGTTACAACATCAGCGCGTTCTTCGATCAACACGTCGGCAAGTCGCTGTGCTGCCTCATCAACGTCGGCCGCAACAAATGCTCCTGGCAAATTATTCTGTTCCCACCCCGTCATTCCAGAGTCGCAATATCCGAGCCACACGAGTCGATGAATGCCGAGTACGTCGCACGATGCTTGGGTTTCGCGCTTGCGTCGATCCATCAATGTTTCGCCTGGCGCGAGGTCGTCTGGAATTTGTCCGTGATCGCCATTTGTGGCAACTACCAAGACAACGCGATGTCCTTCTCGAGATGCTCGGGCAAGCGAGCCACCCATGATCAGACTCTCGTCATCTGGATGGGCATGAAATGCGACAACTGTGCCCATTTATTTGTTTGCGTTCTTTGATGATCCGTCCGCTACTGCACCACTTGTAATTAATGCAGAAATACGTTCCGTGCTAAATCCCCAATCGGCCAGCACTGCGCGTGAATGCTGCCCAGCATGAGCCGGCGCACTCGGCAACGCTGAAGCAGTGCGAGAGAAACGCGGTGCTGGTGCTGGCTGTGTGACACCATCAACTTCAATAAATGTTTGGCGAGCGACGTTGTGCGGATGCTTGGCTGCTTCGCTCATCGTGAGTACAGGCGCAAAGCACACATCAGTGCCTTCCATGATCTTGCACCACTGTGTTGAGGTTTTTGTGCGCATCACATCGGCAAGTCTTGCTTTGAGAGTGGGCCACTGTGATGCATCCATTTGTTTTGCAAATGCAGGATCATCAACGAGCCCGGTCTTTTCAAGCAGTAATGCATAAAACTGTGGTTCAATGCTGCCAATCGAAACATACTTACCATCGCTGCAAAGAAACACATCATAAAAATGCGCTCCTGTGTCAAGCAGATTTGTTCCTGGTTTGTTTTCGTCAAAGATTCCGATGTTCTTCATTGCCCAGAACATGCTCATCAACACCGCAGATCCATCAACCATTGCGGTGTCGACTACCTGACCTTTGCCACTCTTTTGTGCTTCGAGCAAGGCGCATACGACTCCGTATGCCAAAAACATTCCACCACCACCAAAGTCGCCAACCATATTTAAAGGTGGCACCGGCGCTTCGCCTGCTCGTGAAAAATGTGCGAGAGCACCGGCAAGTGAGATGTAGTTGATGTCGTGTCCAGCAGATGCTGCATACGGTCCGTCTTGACCCCAACCGGTCATGCGTCCAAACACAAGCTTTGGGTTGCGAGCAACACAAACATCTGGTCCAACCCCAAGTCGCTCCATTACTCCTGGGCGAAATCCTTCAATCAATGCATCAGCATGTTCCACCAATGACAACAGCGTTTCAACACCATCTGGGTTTTTGAGATCGATAGCAATATTGCGTCGGCCTCGCAACAACACGTCCCAATGCGCAGTATCGGGTGCTTCACCGCGCACCGATTGAGCGCGCTCAACACGGATTACTTCAGCGCCCATGTCGGCCAGCATCATTGCCGCAAACGGCCCTGGCCCAATTCCAGCAATCTCAATTATTCGGTAGCCCGACAGTGGACCACCCGATTTTGTCGATTGAGATTGAATCGCCATACGTCCAAAGACTACTTAGGCAACGACTTGCCCAACGTGGTCCAAGATCGCACCAATCAGCACTGGCCAAAGTGGTTGCGGCAGATCATGCCCCATGTCGTCAATCAGAAGAAGTTTTGAGCCAGGGATCAACTCTGCAGTGCGCTCGCCACCACTTTGCACAATCAATTGATCGTCAGTGCCGTGAATGACCAGAGTCGGGCACGAAATCGTTGCGACCTGCTCATGGCGCCTACCCGATCCGTACACCGCAGCAAGTTGGCGAGGCGCACCTTCCGGATAAAAAGCGCGGTCATAACTCGCCGCTGCAGCAGCGTATGAAAGTTCGTCACTGCGATATTTTTTTGATTGCCATACTTGCCACTGAACAGACGACGCAATGTAATCTTCACGACTTGTTGTTGGCAGTGGGTCTGCAAAAATAACCATCGCAGCATCCATCGATGGTTGACCAACATCGGGGTCGCCTGGTTGAGAAGAAATTGAAGTAAGCGTTATCGTTCGGCGGCGATGCTCATAGGCCACAACTTGGGCAATCATTCCGCCAAGCGACATGCCGATCACATGTGCCCGTTCAATACCCAAGTGGTCGAGCACTCCGACCGCATCGGTGGCCATGTCTGACAGTGAATAAGGAATAGGAGGAATCGGTTGATCGGTCATCGCAGCCATGATGATCGGTCCGGTATCGACGACTACGCCGTCTAGGTGTGTCGATAGTCCACAATCGCGATTGTCGAAGATAATGACGTAGTAACCAGCGTCAGCCAGTAACTGACAAAAATCTTGTGGCCACACAATCATTTGTGCGGTGTAGCCCATGATCATCAAAATGGCTGGATTGCTCGGTGAACCAAATGTGGCGTACTCGATTTCGATTAATCGGTTATCAGATGAGCGAACGGTTGTATTTGGCACTATGTCATTCTCGCCCAAACACGTACTTCTCACAACTTCGCAGAATAATGTCATGTATATGAATGCGTCTGCCGAGATCGTTGCTCGCTCGCCAGGTCGTGTCAACTTGATTGGAGACCACACCGACTACACCGGTGGAATGGTCTTGCCGATGGCAATCGACAGATACACCACCATCACTGCAAAGCCACTTGAAACAGCGATACAACTTAACAGCGCAGACCAACCCGACGAGCTCAACTGCACACTTCCCATAGCTGATCCGGCATCGACCGTGCCCGAGTGGGGTCGATACGTAACTGGTGTTGCCAATCTCTTGAATGTTGATCGAGGTTTTTCTGGGTCGGTGTCAACAACGCTCCCACTGGGTGGCGGCTTATCATCGAGTGCAGCGCTCGAACTCAGTACTGCACTCATGCTGTGTCTAGTCAACGATCTTCCCCCTCTTACATCGCTCGAATTGGCGCAACTCTGTCGCCGCGCAGAGCACTTGGCGACTGGTGTTCCCTGCGGAATTATGGATCAACTTACTTGTGCCTCAGGAGTAGCCGGAAGCGCTCTCTTGATTGATTGTCATTCGTTGCAGGTCAGCCCAATCGAAATTCCGCACGATGCAAACATCTACGTGCAATTTGTTGCACATCGACAACTTGCATCAAGTGCATATTCAGATCGCGTTGCACAATGCGCTCAAGCAGAGCAACACATTGGTCCGTTGCGTCTGGCCGAAGTAGGCAACGTGCGCAACATTGTTGATGATGTATTGCGACGACGCGCTCTACATGTGGTGAGCGAAAATGATCGTGTTCGCAGAGCAACCGTGGCGCTCGCACTTCAAGATCTGACAACATTTGGTCAGCTGATGAACGAAAGTCATCAAAGCTTGCGCGATAATTTCGAGGTTTCAACACAACAAATGGACGAAGCCGTTCGTAACGCGCAGCAAACCCCTGGCGTGTTTGGTGCACGCATGACAGGTGGTGGCTTTGGCGGTTGCATCGTGATCGTTGCAGACTCAACTGCAAACATAGTCAACCTTGAAGGCGCGATGCTTGTTAAACCCGTTGAGGGCGCAGAAATCATCTAACTAGCGTTGTGCATAGCACGCTGAATAAAACTTTGCACCTGCTCGGGGTCACGAACGTTGTCAAACACTTGCATTCCCTCTTCCCCACCCGACTCAATCATCAAGTCGCCAGCACCGATCATTCGCTCAAAAATTGACTGATAAAAATTGATGTTGTTTACTCGATACAACGGAATCTCAATACCAGTTCGGGCAATCACTCCTGCTCGAAAAATAACACGCTGGTTGGTGAGCACGAAGTGCGTCCGGCTCCATGTCAGTGCAACTTTTACCAACCACAGAACCGTGAGCAGGAGTGCGCCCAACGACAGCCACAGTGCAGATGTCTCGATCAATTTTCGGGCGCTCCCTGCCGCTGCTTCGGCGATGTCGTGGCTCTTGATCCACGCAACAATGCTGGCAACAATTGCAAGACTTGGCTTGACAAATGTCCACCAATGCGGGTGCAAGTCCAAAATTACATGCTCATCATCATTGAGATATTTCGTCGAAAACGCCATGAATGCATCGTAATGTGCAGCGTGTTACACGGAACGCCTAAAGTCTCTCCATGCTTACAGACGACTTACTGCGTGGGCTCGACGCCCAACAGCACGAAGCAGTGGTCACTCCACCATCGTCCATTGTCGTTCACGCTGGTGCTGGTTCAGGAAAAACACGTGTACTCACCCACCGCATTGCCTACCGAGTAGCCGCAGGCACAGCAAACCCCGAAAACATTTTGGCCATCACATTTACTCGCGAGGCCGCAGGCGAAATGCGCAAGCGACTCACCAATCTCGGAGTTGACCGCGCTCACGGTGCAGGACCAACAGTGGGCACATTTCACGCCGTTGCACTTTCGCTCCTACGTCAGCGACTGATCGATTTAGGCCAACCCGTGCCAAACATTGTGCACAACCGAACTGCATTGGCAACTGCTGCCGCCGGCACTCACCGCATGGCTAGCCGACCACGAGAGTTACTTGCCGAAATCGATTGGGCCCATGCACGCATGATTGCTCCCGCCGATTACGCACAAATGGTCAAGCGTCTGCAGCGCACGCCACCTACTGCCGCACCAGAAATCGCCGAGATTTTTAAACAGTACGAACAACTCAAA
>JBIKZO010000015.1:0-22092 GCA_044354675.1 Ilumatobacteraceae bacterium
AGCAATTTTGCTCGGCGCCGTAACAACCGTTGTTGATTCGGTACTTGGCACAGTCGGAGTAAGCGCAATGATCAAGAAGCTTCCAATCATCGGCTCCAATTGGGGCTTGATCGTGGCTATCGCAATGATGGCAGTAATCGATCAGGATGTTGTAGGCGGTTGGGGAATTGCATTGACCGATGACTGGATGATTTGGGTCGCTAACGGCGCAGTCATCTACGGAATGGTTCCTGTAAAGGATGCCGTTGTATCAATGATTGGTAAGGGTTTCCGCGCTTAATAGCGTTCAAAACTCTGAGTATTCGAAAAGCCGTCGGCGCAAGCCGGCGGCTTTTCTATTTATATCGTTAACTTGCAGCACAAGAACCAGCAACTAGCGTGACGTGTATGGCACTTGACCCAAATCTCGTTACGGCTTACAAGCGAGATGGTGTGGTCGTATTGCGCAATCTCGTCTCATTGGACGTACTTGAATTGCTGCGACAAGGCGTTGAAGCCAATTTGAAGTCCCCCGGCCCGTGGGCCAATGAATACACACCCGCAGGTACTAGTGGTCGCTTTTTTGATGACTACGTCAACTGGCAGCGAATTCCAGAGTTTGAACTAGTTGGAAACAAAGGTTCAGTTCCGCAAGCTGCACTCGACCTGATGACAACAAAGACTGCGCGCATGTTCCACGAGCATGTGCTTGTCAAAGAAGCCCAAACACGCGAAGTCACCCCTTGGCACCACGACGACCCCTACTACGGCATCGACGGCATGGACAATGTCAGCATTTGGATTCCGCTTGACCCAATCCCCGAGTCGGTAGCGCTGCGATTTATCGTCGGCAGCCATCTGTGGGATAAGCGATTCATTCCCCGCCGATTTGCAGACCAGTCGGCATACGTGGATGAGGCAAGAGATTTTGTGACCATGCCCGACCAAAGCGAACTAGACAAAATGGAATCAATCACATGCCCCGTCAATTTGGGTGATGCGGTGGCATTCCACTATCGCACCCTGCACTCGGCGCCGGGCACATTTGGCACCGAAGTTCATCTGCGACGCGCCGTCAGTTTTCGTTACGTCGGAGACGACGCCGTATTTGCGTCCCGACCGTGGCGCACTTCGCCACCACTTGAAGACAATGGCTTGTCATTTGGAGATCAATTGAATGATCCGCGTTTTCCTATCGTTGCAACTCGCTGACCTACCGAGATTTACGCACCACCACGCACTGGTGCACCCATAGGTTTAAACGAAAACTTGCGGAACACTTCGGCGTAGCCACCTTCGTACAACAACCCTGCCTCGCGAGCACGCTCTACAGCGTTGACGCGCGCCGACATCTTTGGCACTTCGTACCACGCAACTCCCGGTTGTTCGTGGTGAGCAACATGCAAATTATTGTTGAGCATCAGCAGACTCATGAACGGTCCTGCCATCACCATTGCGGTGCGGGTCTCTACCCCGGCCTGATATTTGTGCTCAGGGAATGGACGAATTGCATTTAGGATTCGCCCTCCATAAGTAGTGCCAAGTGCAAACTGCCAGAGCGGCATTGCTGCAACCGAGCGCACGAAGTAAACCACGGCTACTAGACCGACGACATGAGCCGCCATTGCAAACCATGTCTGCTTGTTGCCTCGCAGCATCAGACGAATTTGGGACCAGAGATACGTCACTGTGCTCACAATGGTCCACACAAACATGCGAAACAAGATTGTGCGGTTAGCCCAGTAGGCAGCCTTGCGCAATCTTCCAGCACTCTCCCATGCCTGTGGCGATACGTAATAGCTCTCATTGTCGAGACCAGGGTGAGTCAGATCAGACTGATGATGCTCGATGTGGTCTCGCTTAAAACACAAATAGGGAATCCACAGCGTGACTGGAATCGACCCAATGACATCATTGATCCACTGGCGTCGAAATGGATGACCATGGATTGTTTCGTGTTGCATGCTGAGGTGCCAGGCGCCAAGCACGCTCAAGAAGGGAATAGTCAACCAAGGCGTCAATACTTCCCGACGCATCACAGTGAGAAGCGTGAGCCCATAGACCGCAACGACTACGGCAATCGTGCGCCACTCACCTCGCCCATTGAGCAGTGATTTTGGCGAACCAGGGGCTTGTGACATGCCTACATTCTACAATGGGACAGTGCCCCGGCTAGTTGCTCTCGCCAAAACTTACGGTCCAGGACTCGTATTTGTCGGCGTAGTGACATTTGTCGGCTTTGTTATCCATTGGAATTTTGAAACCGTTTCTCCACTTGTTGCAGCGCTGGTATTAGGCGTACTTATCGGAAACATAATTTCAATTCCAAAAATATTTGTATCCGGACAGAAGTTTGCGGCAAAAAAGGTCTTGCGGTTCGGCATCGTGCTCCTTGGCTCACAACTCGCCCTCGAACAAGTCGTGGATCTCGGTGGCCGAGAATTAATCGTGGTTGTTGGGGTTGTTGCGCTCACATTCCTCGGCACATTGTGGCTTGGTCCGCGTCTTGGAGTATCAAAATCGCTTTCGCTTCTCATCGCCACTGGATTCTCTATCTGTGGAGCATCTGCAGTCGCAGCGATGGAGGGCGTGGTTGAAGCCGACGAAGAAGAAGTCACTTATGCAATCGCACTCGTAACCCTGTGTGGAAGTCTGGCAATAGTTTTGTTACCGCTCCTGCGCAACGTGCTTGGTCTTTCAGATCCACAATTGTTTGGAAGTTGGGTCGGAGCAAGTGTCCACGATGTAGCTCAAGTAATTGCAACCTCGTCTACCGGCGGAGATACGGCAGTTCAAGCGGCAACTGTCGTCAAACTCTCCAGGGTCGTGCTACTTGCACCACTTGTCGCCTGCGTCAGCATTTGGGTGCGTCGATCATCGAGTGGCCTTGTAGCCAAAACCAAAAAGACAGACAAGAAACATGTCAGTGTCGTTCCCCTTTTCGTAGTCGGATTTCTCGTGATGATCGCAGTACGCACGACAGGTGTCATCCCCGACAACTGGCTATCAAAACTCAAGACAATCGAACAAGTTTGTCTTGCAAGTGCACTGGTGGGTTTGGGTTCCGACGTGCGTATTGCCAAACTCATCAAAGTTGGCGGCCGGCCTCTCCTGCTTGCACTAATCAGTTGGTTTGGAATTGCAGTCGTTTCGCTGATTGGCGTACGACTCGTCGCCTAACAGCCAGCCCAGTTGTTAGAGCGCACCAACCACGCACTTACCACCGCGCACAACAGCGCGAGTTTGATTCACGCCAGGTCGGTATGCCAAGTGAATATGACTCGGAGCATCCAATACAACTAAGTCGGCTCGCGAGCCAGCACGCAGGTTGCCAACGTCGTTACGTCGCAATGCCTGAGCTCCACCCTGAGTAGATGACCACAATGCCTGGTCTGGCGTCATGCCCATCAAGATCACACCAAGCGACATCACGAACGGCATCGATGTGGTGTACGAGGAGCCAGGGTTGCAGTCGGTTGCAAGAGCCACAGTTACGCCCTGCTCGATCATGTGTCGAGCGTCTGGAAATGGCCCACGCGTGCACAACTCGGCCGCAGGCAACAACGTGGCAACAGTTTTATCGCTTGCACTTGCCAGAGCTTCAATATCAAGGTCCGTAATGTGCGTGCAATGATCGCATGATGCAACACCTAATTCCACACCCATCTTTATTGCCCCACTGGGCCCTAATTGACTGGCATGGATACGAGTACCGAGACCAGCTTTGGCACCTGCGTTCAGAATCTCTCGTGACTGCTCCGCACTAAATGCTCCGCGATCACAAAACACATCAATCCACTTTGCATAAGGAAGGCATGCACTCAACATTTCACCAACAACCAAGTCGACATAGTCGTCCTGCTTGACATCGGTTGGACAGAGATGTGCGCCGAGAAATGTGGTCTCGGACGTAATTGACCGCGCAACTCGCATTGACCGTTCTTCGTCTCTCACTGATAAGCCGTAGCCAGACTTGACCTCGAGGGTTGTCGTACCCGAGCACAGTGCTTCATACGCCAGATGTTGCGCATTAAGAGACAGCAACTCGTCGCTTGCTGCACGTGTGGCCATCATGGTGCTCTGAATACCGCCAGCTTCATACGGAATGCCCTCCATACGAGCCTCAAACTCAGTTGCGCGGTCGCCTGCGAAGACGATGTGGGTGTGGCTGTCAACAAATCCCGGGATAATCGCGCACCCGTAGCAATCTATTGGCTGTGCCTCGGTGTATTGATCAATTTGATCTTGCGGACCGCACCAAATGATCTTGCCTTCGTCGTCGGCAACTAGGCCTGCATTGTTGATGATGCCAAGCGGGCCGTTACCAATTGATGGATCGTTAGTAACAAGGTGTCCGATGTTGTTGAGTGCGAGCGTCATGAACCATGCTTTGACACGAGTGCTTTAGCGCGCTCTACAAACGCATCGTGATGAAAGAGATTAAACGAATCCCACGTTGTCAAGGTTCCTGAGTCAATTACTTTGTCGAGAAACAACAGACCATCCAGGTGATCAACTTCATGCTGAAATGTGCACGCTGTGAGACCAAGAATGTCTTTGTCAATTGGGTTGCCTTCTCTGTCCCATGCAGTCAAATGCAGACGGGTATGACGAGCCACCTCGCCACGGATACCGGGAACCGACAAGCAGCCCTCCATGTTTTTAAACATGTCGTCGTCAAGCGGTGTGAGCACCGGGTTAACCAGAATGGTCAAAGGTACTCGTGGTTTATATGGGTAACGCGGGTTGTTGTCAACCTCGACAGCGCAGATGCGCTGGTGGCGCAATACTTGCGTTGCTGCAAGCCCAGCGCCATTTGCATGACGCATTGTCTCAATGAGGTCATCAATAAACTGTTGTGTCTCGGGCAGCGCAAGTTGCTCGCGAGTTACTTCTTTTGCCACCCACTTGAGCTCTGGGTGACCCACTGTTGCTATCGGTAATACGGTCATAAGCCTTACAGTGTAACGACTGCGGCAATTGCCCTTCCAAGCCCGCCCACCACGTCAGACACGGTGAGATGTTGGTGATCCTGCACTATTTGACGCCCGCCCACCCACACATCCCTCACATCCGAGGGAGCGGCTGAATGCACGATGTGGGCTGCGGCATTTGCAGCATTGAACGATGCGAGGCGCACCGAATCGAGTGACAGAGCAATGAAGTCGGCTGGAGCACCGACTTGAATACCGTACTGCCCCCATCCCAATGCAGTTGCCCCACCTGATGTTGCAGCGATCAGCAAACTCGCAGGAGAATGCACTCCGCGCTTGCCAGTCACTAGACGCTCATCGGTTTCTACTGCGCGTGCTTCTTCGAACATGTCAATAAATGCATTTGAGTCAGTGCCGAGCGACAACACTGCCCCACCTGCGCTCAACGAACTTGCGGGGCCAACACCATCAGCCAAATCGCGCTCGGTAGTTGGGCACATGCACACACCACTGTGGCTCGAGCAAAGTAATGACATATCAGTCGCAGTCAAGTGCGTTGCATGCACTGCGGTGAAATGCCTGCCGAGCAAGCCCGCATCAGCCAACACCTGTGTCGGTGTCTTGCCAGTAGCAGCAATGCATGCAACATTTTCTGCTGGCTGTTCGCTCACGTGCACGTGCACTACTTTGCCGTGACGATTTGCAACTACTTCTTCCAACTCGCTCGGATGCACTGCGCGCACGCTGTGTGGCGCCATACCAACTGTCCAACCTTCACCTCCCTCTCCAAGCGCATCAACTCTGTCGAGCCAGTTGTCGATCGTGCCGTCCGAAAAACGTTTCTGTTCAGCGAGTGGCTCGGGTTTGTCAAGTCCGGCGTGCAAATAGGCAACGTCGAGCAGCGCCATGCGAATACCTGCACGCTGCGAAGCAGCGACCATGGCAAGACCCATTTCATTTGGGTTCGCATATCGAGTGCCATCTTGCTGATGATGGATGTAGTGAAACTCGCCAACACCAGTGATGCCACTGAGCGCCATCTCGGCAAAAGTCATTGCAGCGAGTTCGCCATATGTTTCTGGAGTCAAGCGATTGGCAATCTCGTACATCGGTGTGCGCCATGACCAAAAATCGCCTGCTCCACCGTGCGTGCGCCCACGCAATGCGCGATGAAACGCATGGCTGTGTGCGTTCACAAACCCTGGCATCACGACACCGCTGATGCGCACATCGGTTGCTTGTGCCTCCACACCATCTTCAACACTCGTAATCACACCGTTACTCACCCCAATACGCACGTTGGCAACAGCAGATTCAGCGCCCCGCCAGGCCCACTGTGCATAAAACGTTTGAGTGGTCATGATCCGCAATCGCTCAGCCTTCGCGCATCGGTAAGCGCACTCCGCGTTGATCGGCAACCTCAATAGCTCTGTCGTACCCTGCGTCAGCGTGTCGAATAACGCCCATTCCTGGGTCGGTCACCAGCACGCGCGCAAGCTTCTCTGCGGCCAAGTCGGTGCCGTCAGCAACCGCAACCATGCCGGCATGAATACTGCGGCCAATACCAACTCCGCCGCCGTGGTGGATGCTCACCCATGTTGCACCGCTCGCGGTGTTGACGAGTGCATTGAGTAGCGGCCAATCGGCAATGGCATCTGATCCATCGATCATCGATTCCGTTTCGCGATACGGCGACGCAACAGAACCAGAATCCAAATGGTCGCGACCAATCACGATTGGTGCTTTGAGTTGACCCTTCTTCACCATTTCATTAAATCGCAGGCCGAGGCGATGTCTTTCGCCATAACCGAGCCAGCAGATGCGTGCAGGCAGACCCTGAAACGCCACACGTTCTTTGGCCAAGTGAATCCACCTTGACAAACCTTCGTCATCAGGAAACTCTTCCATCGCTGCAGCATCAGTTGCAGCGATATCGGCGGGATCTCCGGATAATGCAACCCAGCGGAATGGTCCGCGTCCTTCGCAAAACTGCGGACGAATATACGCAGGCAAGAAACCTGGGTAATCAAATGCTCTGTCGTATCCACCCAGTTGCGCCTCGCGACGCAGCGAGTTGCCGTAGTCAAACACCTCAGCACCAGCGTCCATAAACCCAACCATTGCAGCACACTGGTCAGCCATGGCCAAGCGAGAACGCCTGATGTATTCGGCAGGGTTTGTGGCCAGCAAATTCTTTGCAGCCTCTTCACTCACATCGTTTGGCACATACGACAACGGGTCATGCGCACTCGTCTGGTCGGTCACAATGTCGGCAGGAAAACCCATCGCTAGTAATTTTGGAAACACATCAGCCGCGTTGGCAACAAGCCCGACAGACAAACGTCGGCGATCTTTTTTTGCAGCCAAACATTGTGCAACAGCATCTTGAAGCGAAGTTGCAACAACATCGAGATAACGAGTTTCAACACGACGATTAACACGCCAAGCATCCACGTCAACGCACAATGCAACACCGTCATTCATTGTGATCGCAAGTGGCTGAGCACCGCCCATTCCGCCAAGGCCACCAGTAAGCGTGATCGTGCCTGCAAGAGTGTTGCCAAACTTGCGACGTGCAATCTCTGCAAAACATTCGTACGTGCCCTGCAAGATTCCCTGTGTGCCGATATAGATCCATGAACCAGCAGTCATCTGGCCGTACATCGTGAGGCCAAGGTCTTCTAAGCGACGAAATTCGTCCCAGTTTGCCCAGTCACCCACCAAGTTGCTGTTTGCGAGCAATACTCTCGGTGCCCATTCGTGCGTGCGAAACACGCCAACAGGTTTGCCAGACTGCACGAGCATCGTCTCGTCGGGCTTGAGCGTCGTCATCGTGCGCAACATTGCGTCGTAGGCGTCCCAACTGCGAGCCGCGCGACCCGTGCCACCGTAAACAACGAGATCATCCGGGCGCTCGGCCACTGCAGGGTCGAGATTGTTCTGCAGCATCCGATATGGCGCCTCAATTTGCCAATTGGCACACGTGAGCTTGCTGCCCGTAGGCGCCTTTACCGGACGAGGACCTGACATCGAATTTCCAATCTGTTTTTGAACTACTTACGTGGCAACACTACCTCGGCTATTTTCACGAGTTCCATTAGGCCGTCGTAATCGCTATTGGCAAGGCGCACAAAGCCACTGATACCGATATCTGCGAGAGCAGACTGAAGATCTGGGCGATCCAAAACACCAGAGACCGCATCGGACACATCGTTCAGGCTTGCAGCGCGGGTTTTCGAAATATGGAGCGGGGTTGCAGGAACGACTGGACCACGCCCGATCAAACGAAGGCCATTGGTCAACTTGGGTCGGTGTCGCTTCAGCAGCCGAAATGTCGCGGCGTCAATTGATGCGAAATCTGCATTGTTATCTTGCAGCATCTGCAAACTTCGTGCATGTCCGCCACTCTGCACGAAAGGACGCACGAACGACGAATCATTCGTGACCTCGGCAATCGCTACGCCAAGACTGCACCAGCCACTCAAACTTTGCGTGTTGCTCACGACTGGCCGCAGGCCACCCAACTCGGCAACGTTCAAAACATTGAGCGCCTCACGTGCAACAATCACGGTCTGGTAACGACCATGTGCATCGCTCACGTCTGTCCATAAAAAAGTGCCGATCACATCGACGTACTCGTGCAAATCTTCCACGAAAGGTAGACCACACGACTGACTGAGTACCGTGACGTTGCTGCGCCACATGTTCATGAGTTCTTCATGCACCGATCCATCGGGTGTCTCAGCATGTACGTCTTCACCACACGATTGAAGCGCACCAACTAATGCACCTAGCAACTTGAGTGTTGAGTCTCGTACTTCTGGAAAGTCGTACATGGGCAGCGAAATGCTGCGAGATACAGAATTAATCGGCTGCAACAAACTTAGGCTTTGCAAATATCGCGCGAACGCGACTTTCAAAATGTTCGAGTGGCAATGTGTCGTAACTTGGGTCGAACGCCTTTTGATCCCATTCGTCAGCAAACTTTGCAGCCAAATCGTATGCAGGGTGACCCTCATGTTTTTTACGTGCGTCTGGGTTCATGCCGAAGTGGCCGTAATAGTGACGACCCTGAAAATCTTGGTGCGCCTCGATCATGAAGTGCACTTCTGGCCGCACGTATGGCTTCAAAATTGCCGCCGCAATGGCCGGATGATTTGGCACGCTGATGGCCTTGCCAATGTCGTGACACAGCGACGCCACTACGACTTCGTCATCAGCACCAGCACGCTCGGCCATGGTTGCTGTCTGCAATGCGTGAGTCAATTGGTCAGTGACAAAACCATCAACGATCGTGTCCATGCCGCGCAACATGTTCAGAATTCCCTCAGCGACACGCGGCTGGTTTTTGGCGGTCTCGGCACCAATATTCATCCACTCTTCCTTGGTTGACACATCCATGCTTGTAAAAGTGGCGTTCGTCATCTCACAATTCCACCATTGTTGAGGTCAATAGTCAAGGTCTAATAAGCAAGGTCTAATGAATAAAGTCAGACGGTTGCGTGGCCCGAAGCCATGCGCTTGCCTACTTTGGCTATGCGAGCCATGCGCTTAAACAACGAGTCGCGTGCCGCTTCTGCTTCATCACTGAGCCCCGTGACACTCTCCAGTTTCCAATGTCGCATGATTACTGGATCAAGAATCTGGTCATGATGAATCTGTAAGTCATAAATGCCAGCCTTGGCAATCTCTTTTGACAAACGATCAAAATCAGGAATACCGAGGCCTGGCATTGAAAATGTGCGCACGGCACGCTCAATGCCCATGACAGTCGAAGACGGATCAACTTCAAGTGCTGCAGCAGTTAAGTCGCGGTAAAACAAATAATGCAAGTTTTCGTCGTTACCCACGCGCGACATGATGGCGGTACCCAATTCGTCCTTCATCAACTTTCCAGTGTTGCGATGCGAAATACGTGTGGCGAGTTCTTGCATGCTCACGTAGGCAAGCGCTTCAAAGGCATCATGAGGTGTAGGCACTTGGCCACCCCGCACTTGAATCATTCGTGCACGCTCTAACGCAATCGGGTCAACAGCTCGTGTGACAGTGAAATAGTCGCGCATCACGATTGAGTGACGACCTTCTTCTGCCGTCCAGTTGCGCGCCCACTCACCAAATGCGGTGTCGCTGCCAAACAAACGATCAATATCTCGAAAGTAATACGGCAAGTTATCTTCAGTGAGCAAGTTGACAAATAGTGCGGCGCGGACGGCTTCATCGATTTCTGTGTCGCCACCACCAAAGTCGGCATCTTCTGGCACCCACTGCTTGCCTGGCTCAAAATCTTTGCCCCGGCCGTATGGCACCATCTCGTGCGGAAACCATTCTTTAGCAACACCCTGATGACGCTCATACAACTTGGCCGCAACGGGCTCGAGCTCAATCAGCAGTTGCTCTTGATTCATAACAACAACCCTACCCTCGCTCGTTGCGCTGAATCTGTGACACCAAACGCGCTAGAGGCACGCGAAAATCGGGAAGCAATTCAATGCCTGCACGTTTCAGACTGCCGTTATTGAGAACCGAATTAAACGGGCGTTTCGCGGGGCGAGGAGGCTGCAATTCGTGAGTCTTGATAGGGGCAACCTTTCCTGCATCAAAGCCAGCAGCCATCAATACTTCGCGAGCAAACTCATACCAACTCACATCACCCTGATTGGTGACGTGCCATGTACCGGATCGCTTTTCGGTTGCGATGCGCACGATCATTTCTGCTGCATCGTCTGCAAAAGTAGGGTTGCCTATCTGGTCATCAACAAACTTAAGTTGTGGCTGTTCGGCTAATCGCAAAATGGTCTTGACCATGTTGCCGCCATAAAAGCCACACACCCATGCAATGCGCACAATTGCGTCGGTTGCTCCGAGTGCTTGCTCTCCTGCCAATTTGCTCGAGCCATACACGCTTTGTGGGTTTGGAGTATCCCCCTCGTCGTATGCCGAAGTCTTGCTGCCGTCAAACACGTAGTCGGTCGAAATATATACGACGTGAGCGCCAACAGCATGTGCTGAGTCTGCAATGTATTTCGTTGCAGTTCCATTAACGAGTATGGCTTTTTCGGGGTCGCTCTCACAGGCATCCACTGCTGTCCATGCAGCTGCATGAATCACAACGTCAGGTCGCGCTTCTGTTATCACAGCATCAACATCAGACTTTTTTGTGATGTCAAGTGTCTCGTGCGACGTAGCAACTACTTCGTGACCAGATGCAATCGCTGCCCGCACCAACTCATGACCGAGTTGCCCATTGGCACCCGTGATCAAAATCTGCATTACTTGTTTGCCTTGAGAGGCTCCCACCACCAGCGGTTGTCGCGATACCACGCAACTGTTTGCTCGAGGGCTTCATCTAATGAACGATCGCGCTTCCAGCCGAGTGCGGTGATCTTTGCGATGTCAACCGAATACCTGCGATCGTGCCCAAGTCGGTCGGCTACGTAATTGACGCTCGAGTCGTCTTTGCCCAACAATGCAAGCAACTTGTCTACAAGCACTCTGTTTGCGGTCTCGTTGCCTGCCCCGATGTTGTAAATTTCGCCAACATTGCCTTTTTCCAACACCAAGTGCACACCCGTGCAGTGGTCGTCCACATACAACCAATCGCGCTCGTTGAGCCCGTCGCCGTACAAAGGAATCTTTTTGCCATCGAGCAAGTTGGTAGTAAACAACGGAATCGCTTTTTCGGGGTATTGAAAGGGTCCAAAATTGTTTGTGCAACGCGTGACCACAACTGGCACGCCATGTGTTGCGTGATAACTGAGCGCAATCAAGTCGGAGCCGGCTTTGGATGCCGAATATGGCGAGCGTGGTTCGAGTGGGTCGGTCTCTTTAGACGAACCAACTTCAACCGAGCCGTATACCTCGTCGGTGCCGATGTGTACGACGCGCGAAACTTCAAGTTGACGTGCTGCGTCCATGATCACGTTGGTGCCAAAGCAGTTGGTGAGAATGAAGTCTTCGCTACCAACGATCGAGCGATCCACATGGCTCTCTGCCGCAAAGTGCACAACAGAGTCGTGACCCTTCATCGCAGCCATTACATCGCCCGGCTGACAGATGTTGCCCTTAACAAATGAATACCGTGGACTGTCGTCTACGTCTTTGAGCGTCGACATATTGCCTGCATACGTAAGCGAGTCGTACACCGTTACCGAATGATCGGTATTGGCCAACACCCAACGCACATAGTTTGAGCCAATAAAGCCGGCTGCGCCAGTTACAAAAATCTTCACGTTGTTACCTCAGGTGCGTAGGCCAAAGTGTGGCTGAAACTGTTTGTCGATCTGGCCGCGCTGCGGGTTTTCCTGATCGCGCTTTGACAAAATTGGGTCTGCAATACCCCAGTCGGCTTTGACGGCTGGATCATTCCATGCAAGTCCACGCTCGTCGGTTGGGTTGTAATAACTATCCACCAAATATGTGATGGTCATATCAGTCAACGATGCGAAGCCGTGAGCAACACCTGGTGGAATAAAAATGCCTCGGTGGTCATGCGTACCATCTGCGCGGGCGCCCAAGTCGACAACTTGTGTCGCCCCATCAGTTGGCGATCCTGTGCGCAAATCGTGCAACACCACTCTGCACGTACCGTACGGCACGTACCAGTAATCACTCTGGTGCAGGTGATAGTGCAATCCAACGATGCAACCCTTTTGGCGATCCCCACGATTGCCTTGCACCATTTCGCGACCAAGTGGAAACCATTGGCGACGATATGTCTCGATGAAGTAGCCGCGGTCGTCTTTAAACATCGAGGGCTCAACGATCTGAACTCCAGAAATAATTGTCGACTCAGTAATTGTTGGCATTTATTCCAGCTCCACTTTCGAATCGTCGCCGAGCATCAGACGCAATGCGCGGGGTTTTTGCTCAGACCGAGTTACTGCAACATCACGACCGATGAGCGAATCAGTGAGGCGCGCAATACCGATAATACTTGAGCCGTCAAGCACAACCGAATGTTCCATCTCTGAATGCTCTACCTTGCAGTTACGGCCAAGCGATGTGTACGGACCGATATAGCTGTGATCAACTACTGAGCCGCTTCCGATTACAACTGGTCCACGAATGCGCGATCCCTTAATCACAGCGCCCTTTTCGATGACTACTCGTCCCTCGATTTGCGATGCACTATCCACTTCCCCATCATTACGAGGCTCAAGTACTTCGAGTACTAAACGGTTGCACTCGAGTAGAGGGTCTTTTTTCCCAGTGTCAATCCACCAACCCTGCAATACCTGATGATGCACAACCTTTTTTTCGTCAACGAGCCATTGAATTGCATCAGTGATCTCAAGTTCGCCGCGTGGTGAAGGTTTGATCGATCGCACTGCTTCATTAATCGTCTTGTCAAACAAGTAGACGCCCACAAGTGCAAGATCACTTGGCGGGTTTTCTGGCTTCTCAACGAGTCGCACAACGTGACCATTGCTGTCAACTTCGGCAACACCAAACTGTTTTGGATTTTCAACATGGCACAACAAAATTTGTGCAGTCGGTGCCTTTGGTCCGCCAGCGGCCCGAGCATTCTTGAAGTCGTCGACAAATTGTGTGAGACCTTGCTCGAGCATGTTGTCACCCAAGTACATAACAAAGTCTTCATCACCTAAAAAGTCATGCGCGATGAGTACACAGTGCGCAAGACCAAGTGGCGCATCCTGAGGGATGTATGTGACTTTGATCCCAAATTGGGATCCGTCTCCAACAGCTGCTCGGATTTCTTTGCCTGTCTCGCCAATGATGATGCCGATCTCTTTGATGCCAGCCTTTGCCATTGCCTCAATGCCATAAAACAAAATCGGCTTGTTAGCAATGGGCACCAGCTGCTTTGCACTGGTGTGCGTAATTGGTCGCAGACGCGTGCCAGCACCACCAGAGAGAATCAGGCCCTTCATACCGTCTACAGGTTAGACGAAACATCGACCCGCAACCCCCAGTAACTCCCCTGCCAACTAGCGTTGTACCCATGACCGACGCCCTCTTGCACGCCTTTGCCAAGCCCACCAAAACCGACTTTGTGCGCATCGTGAGGGGCAAAGGCTCGCTGTTGTGGGACGACAAGGGCAACGAATACATCGATGGCATCGGCAGCCTTTGGTATAGCCAAGTGGGCCATGGACGCGACGAGATCGCCCAGGCCGTAGCCGAGCAAATCTCAACTCTCGAAACGTATTCAACATTTGATCCCTTCAGCAATGACATCGCCGAAAAGCTTGCTACCAAGTTGCAAACAATTTCGCCGATGAAAGATGCTCGCGTGTTTTTGTGCGGCAGCGGTTCGGAGTCAGTGGATACTGCAATGAAACTTGCGCGTGTTGCCCAAGTGCAGGCTGGTCACCCCGAGCGAACCATCATCATCTCGCGCATGCGCGGCTACCACGGCACAAACTATGGCGGCACGAGCGCGCAGGGTTTGCCTCTGAACAAAGTTGGTTTTGGTCAGTTACTTCCAGAAGTCGTGCAAGTCGACAGCGACAACATTGAAGACCTCGCAAAGTTTATGAGCGAAAACAGTTCACGCATTGCTGCCGTGATTGTCGAACCACTGCAAGGTGCAGGTGGCGTCTGGCCACCGGCTCCTGGATATTTGGAAAGTGCACGCAAGTTATGCGACCAACACGGTGCGTTTCTTATTTTTGACGAAGTGATTTCTGGTTTCGGTCGCATGGGCACATGGTTTGCAGCAAACTTTTATGACGTTGCTCCAGATTTGTTGTGCTTCGCAAAAGGTGTCACGTCGGGCTACCAACCACTCGGTGGCGTTTTCGTTTCACGCAAGGTGTGCGATGCCCTCGAGTCTGATCCAAACTTTTTCTTGCGTCATGGCTACACATACTCCGGTCACTCTGCTGTGTGCGCTGCCGCATTAAAGAACCTCGAGATCATCGAGCGCGAAGGCTTGATGGAGCGCGCCAAACGTATTGGTGCCGTGTTGAGTGCCGGCCTTAGCGCTCTTGCCAAAGATGGCACGATTGATCATGTGCGCGGTGACGGTGCAGTGTGGGCCGCGGGCCTCAAGCCAGACCAAAATGCTGTGGCCATTCGTGACCGAATGATCCAGTTGGGCTCAATTGCGCGTGCCATCAACACTGACACAATCGCGTTCTGTCCTCCACTAGTGATCACCGATGCAGAACTTGGCAGACTGATTGACGCGTTCGCTACCGCGGCACAAGGCAAATAAGTCTCTAGCAACACAGAATCCGGGGAGTCATGTCAGATCAATTAGCTGGTCAACGCGCATTCATCACTGGTGGAGCAAGTGGCATTGGTGCCGAGATGGCGCGGCGATTCACTCGTGAGGGCGCAAGCGTTGTTATTGCCGACGTCAATGACACTCTCGGTAAAGCCATTGCAGCTGAAGTAGGTGGCGAATATGTTCATCTCGATGTCACCGACGCGACAGCATGGGACAAGATCATCACCACGCACAAAGCGTTTGACATCGTGTGTCTTAATGCGGGTGTGGCAACCAAAACTGATGTGTTCGGTGCAACAGTCGACTATCCATTTCAGCACCTTGACAACGATGCATATCAGCACATCATGAGCATCAACGTTGACGGAGTCGTGTTTGGTGCACGAGCAGTTATCCCTGGCATGGTCGATCGAAAGTCTGGTCACATTCTTGTCACTGCCTCGCTGGCCGGAATCGTGGCAATTGCGGCTGACCCCATTTATGGTCTCACCAAGCATGCAATGGTTGGGCTCACCAAGTCGCTTGGTGCGGCACTCGAACCACATGGCGTGTGTGTGAGCGCACTCTGCCCAGCATTTCTCGACACACCATTACTCAGCGATAACACTCGTAAAAATCTCAGTTTGCTTGGCCTTGGCATCATGGAAGTGTCGATTGCTGGCGATTTAGCCATGCGTGCACTCACCGAGCGCATCTCTGGTGCACAGTGGATCGTCATGGATGGTCAATCAATTTCGCAATACATTCCTGCAGCACCGTTTGCCTAAATGACTGCACCAGTTTTCAACCCGTTTGATCCGGCGTTTCGCGCTAACCCGTATCCGTACTATGACGCGCTGCGCTCAAACGAACCTGTGCACACCACTGCATTCGGCATGGTGGTGCTCACTCGCTATGAAGATGTGTCGACAACTCTCAAGAGTGCAGACTTTTCTCGCGACATCGAGAAGTATTCAACACAAGCGTCTACGCCATCGCGGCAAAATTATCGTGACCAACAGCGCACCCGCACCAAATCAATCCTCAATCTCGACCCACCAGATCACACGCGTTTACGTCGCATTGTTTCTAAGTCATTCACCCCTTCAGCGATGGAGCGTTTGCGACCCCGCATTCAACAACTCGTTGACAAGGTTCTTGATAACGCACAAGATGCCGGACATATTGAACTGATTGACGATCTGGCTTTTCCAGTGCCCTTTCAAGTCATTTCCGATCTTCTCGACATGCCAACAGATCGCTCTGTTGAATTGCGCGAGTGGTCTCAAATCATTACCAATTCGCTCGAGCCAACGGCCACCGATGAAGATCTTTTGCGTTCCGAAGACGCGATCGCTCAACTCGTGCCCTACCTGACCACCATTATCGAACACCGTCGCAAGCACTTGAGTGACGACATGCTTTCGTCATTAATCACAGCCGAAGAATCTGGCGAACAAATGACCACAGAAGAACTGATGGCATTCGTGGTGCTGTTGTATATCGCTGGCCATGAAACGACTGTCAACCTCATCGGCAATGGCACACTTGCCCTGCTCAATAACCCCGAACAACAAGCCATCGTTCATAACAACGGTCTTGCCCAGTCGCATATCGACGAACTGTTGCGCTTTGATGGCCCGGTGCAACACACTGTGCGCGTGCCTCTCGTACCTGTGCACTACATGGTCGACAACGAACAAATCACTGTGCAGCCGGGCACCATGGTGCTCACTTCGCTTGGTGGAGCAAACCATGATCCTTCAATGTTTCTTTACCCAAATGATCTGCAACTCAATCGCTCCAACTCCAACCGCCACATGGCGTTTGCATCGGGCATTCACTATTGCCTTGGTGCTTCATTGGCAAAACTCGAGACCGAGATCGCGGTTGGATCACTCATCAAACGCTTTGCTCATATTGAAATTGTTGGCGCACCGTCGTGGCGAGACAGACTCACCATTCGCGGTGTCAATCAGTTGCGACTTTCAGTCAGTTAAACGGGCGATCAAACTGCTGGTGTCCCAGCGCTTGCCACCCATAGCAACTACTTCTTCATAAAACTTGTCGACCATCTCGGTCATAGGCAATTGCGCGCCATTGCGTGACGCCTCGTCAAAACAGATTCCAAGATCTTTGCGCATCCACTCAACTGCAAAACCAAACTCAAATTCGTTGCGCACCATTGTCTTTGCACGATTTTCCATTTGCCAAGATTGCGCTGCCCCTTTTGAAATCACGTCGACCACATCGTCGGGGTCAAGTCCAGCGCGCATTGCGAAGTTCAGTGCCTCCGACAAACCCTGAGCGATACCTGCGATACAAATTTGGTTGACCATCTTTGCTAATTGTCCGGAGCCTGCAGTGCCCAAAAGCTTGCTGCGTTTTGCGTATGCAGCAATGATCGGTTCAATCGCATCAAAAGTCGCAGGGTCGTTACTTCCGCACATGATCGTCAGTTGTCCGTTTTCAGCGCCTGCTTGACCACCAGAAACTGGAGCATCCACAAAGCCGCATCCCTGCTTTGCACATGCATCGGCAATCTCTCGCGCAATAGTCGCAGATGCGGTTGTGTGATCAACCAGAATTCCGCCAGTCTTCAAGCCGGCCAAAATTCCGTCTGCGCCAAACACCACCGAGCGCACATCGTCGTCATTGCCAACACACATCAACACAACATCGGATGCTTGAGCAACTTCTCGCGGTGTTAGCACTCGCGCTCCACCATGTTGCTCAACCCACACATCGGCTTTTGCAGTCGTGCGGTTGTACACCGTCATCGAATGTTTGGCAGTGGCGAGATGACGAGCCATTGGCCCACCCATGATTCCTAAACCGACGTAACCGAGGCGTGCCATGTTTGGCTATTTCTTTTTAGCAACTGCCTTGGCTGGAGCCTTAGCAACTTTTGCCACAGTTTTTACAGCAGATTTTTCGACTGGCTTCGGCGCAGTTTTTGCAGCCTGCTTGACCAACTTGGCGCCCTTCGACGGCTTGAGTACACCTTGCTCGAGTGCGGCATCAAGCCACACCTGTGCGGCATCAGTCGAAACTTTAAGTGCAGGCGAGATTTCCGAGATCAAGTTGATGCGAGCGCGGTCATACATCGTTTTTTCTGCTGCTGACAATGCAGAGTCACGATCGCGTGCAGCCAAGTTGCGCACTACTTCGGCCACTTGATACACATCGCCACTCTTAAGTTTTTCTTGGTGGTTCTTAAATCGTCGCGACCAGTTTGCAGGCACGCGTGGGTCGGCTTTCGACAACACTGAGCGCAAGTCTTCAAGCTCTGACTTGGACACCGGCGGACGCACACCCACCTGGTTGGCCATCGCGGTTGGCACCGACAGGGTCATCTCATTGATCACGGTCTTCAAGATGAGATACTCCTGAACAGCCCCAAAAGCCTTCATCCGCTTGATGCCGTGCACGATGCATGCACCGTGTTGTGGATAGATGACGGTGTCGCCTTTTTTGAATTTCAAGTAAAGACCTCTCTCAAGTCTGACCCCGAAAGGATAGACGATGAGACCCCAAAACCCACAAATACGTGGTGTTTATTCCATATCAATCTGTTAGTCGTATTCGTACCCCTCGCCTCACGATTTACACTCAACGGATGAGCGCAACCGCCACATTCGACAACTGGATGGATCCTCCACACAATCGTTGGGCGTTCCATCATGTAGCGGACTTGATAAAAACTGCCCCAATCTCAAACCATGGCGACTTCGTCAGTGCACTTCCCCGCCGTCCCATTGATCTGGACGACATCTCGTTTAAATCTCTTGATGGCTCATCCACAAACTGGAAACGCCACCTGCGCGAAACTTACTGCGACGCCATCTGTGTGATCCACGATGGTCACATTATTGACGAGCGTTACTTCAATGGACTACATGAAGGAAGTTTGCATTTGTTGATGAGCGTCACCAAATCGATGACCGCCGCCGCATTGGGAGTTGCCATTGGTCGTGGACTTTTGTCCATTAATGATCAGGTCACCACCATCGCACCAGAGTTTGCCGGCACCAGTCTGAATGGATGCAGGGTTCGACACCTTATTGATATGACTGCAGGCACAGATTTTGTCGAAGATTACGATTTATATCTGAATCCCGACTCGGATTCTGTACTTATCGAATACGAACGACAAGCCGGTTATCGACCACTCAGAAATAGCCCAGCCATTGGCGTGCTGAAACACTTCGCTACGTATGCCAACGCGCGACCACACGGAACTCGTTTTGACTACCGCTCACCGCTCACCAACATTGTTGCGCGCATTCTCGAGATCGTCAATGGCATCCCATTCAACGATGTTTTGTCGCGAGATGTTTGGAGCACTTTTGGAATGGAACACCGCGCCAACATCTTGGTCGATCCACTTGGTTTCCCTGCTGCAGAGGGTGGCATGTCCTGCTCGATTCGTGATCTCGCCCGATTTGGTCTGGCGTACCTCAACGACGGATCTATCAGTGGTCAGGCTGTGCTGCCTGAGAGTTGGGTTCAAGACACGCGTGAAGGTGACGAAGATGCGCGCAACTGCTATGCGAGTTATGTGCAAACTTCTCCCGATACAAGCTTTGAAGGAGATAACTGGAGCATGTATCGCAATGCGTTTTGGGTGGTCGAACGCAATCAACAATTTTCGGGGCTCGGCATCTTTGGTCAATACTGCTGGATCCATCGCCCCAGTCGCACGGTGATTGCCAGATTCTCTACATATCCAAGCGCTTCACCATTCGCTCTTTCGGCGGAGACAATCCGTGGTTTTAATGCCGTTGCCCAAGCATTAATTTCGCGCCCCCGGTAGGAATCGAACCTACGACCTACGGATTAGAAGTCCGCCGCTCTATCCAACTGAGCTACAGGAGCAATACTCACCTCAAATCTACAGGCGCACCAACTACGGTTCTTTCCATGCGATCTCGGTATCTCGTTGTGTTGGCAGCAGTGTGCTTTGCCACCACGGGTACGGCACAACAACTTGGGCCAGACAGTTCTTCTCCACTTGGGGTGGCTGCCATCAGGTTTTTCATTGGGTCGATCGTGCTCTTCATCATTGCTTTTTTGCGACCAAGTCGTAACCCAATATCTCAACATCGGCCACTTGCTGCCCGAGTATGGATCGCAACTGCTTTCGGTCAGGCTCTGTATGGTGCCGCATTTTTTAGTGCGGTGCGCTCAACAGGGGTGGCAGTTGGAACTGTTGTTGCTCTCGGTTCGGCACCGCTCATCACGGGCACAATCTTGGCAGCATTTTCACGTAAAGCGCCATCTCGCTCGTGGCTCGCCAGCACAGTGTTTGCGATTATTGGCATGAGTCTGATTGTCGGTTCCGGCAAAGAATCTCAAGTCACGATGTCGGGCGTTGCGCTCGCACTCTGTGCTGGTTTTGGCTACGCCATCTTTGCACTTGGCAGCAAAACCATCCTCAAGTCGAACATCTCAAGCGAACTCGCAATGGCACGCGTGTTTGGCATCGCTTCCGTCATGCTTGCGCCAACATTATTTTTTGTCAATCTTCAGTGGCTTACCCAGCGAGACGCAATCGTGATGGTGTTGTGGCTCGGTATTGTCACGCTCGCCCTCGCTTATTGGTCGTATGCAACTGGTTTGCGCCACCTCGAACCCAGTCAGACAACGCTGATCACTCTCGTAGAACCAGTTGTCGCAACCGTTCTCGGAGTGGTGGTCTTGAGCGAACGACCATCGTCTATTGCATGGCTAGGGGTGCTTATTGTGATTGCCGCATTGCTCGCAGAGTCACGAAACGCATCGAAAAATATTGATGGGTAATCGCATACGCTCAAGCGAGTGATATTGCATTTGACCAATTCTGCAAACTGGATTGAGGCGCAGCAGCAAGGTTTCATCACAGCGCCTTCACTTGCTACTGAAGGTTTCATTCACTGCTCCACCGAACACCAAATGGGCAATGTTGCCAACAAGTACTACCGCGGTGCGACCGACATGGTGTTGGTGCACATCGACCCAGCCGCACTCACAAGCCCACTCAAGTGGGAACCCCCTGCGCACATTGACGACTCACCTTCGCTTCCTAACGAACCGCTCTTTCCACATATATATGGTGTGATCAATCTGGATGCAGTTATTCGTGTAATCGACTTCCCTTCAAACCTCGACGGCTCGTTTGATCTGCCAGCACAACTCACCACATTTTCTGTGACCCATATCAAACACGTTCCACACCTCCATCAACAAGCAGCAGAGATGTCACGAGTTGCATGGAAGCACGACTTTCCCGAAGATACGACACAGACATACCTTGACATGTTCAATGTCAGTGGCACTTACGCCGGTCGCTTCGTCGAAGTCTTTGCTGCTATCAATCAGGCAGACGAGCTGCTCGGCCTCGCAACGCTCGTCGACGACGACGGACTCCCTGGCGCCACCGAGCCAGGCCCGTGGCTGGCTGCAGTCTTTGTCGTTCCAGAGGCCCGCAAGCTTGGAGTTGGCTCAGCGCTCATTGATCACGTGGTGAGTCGCTCACGAGAGCTCGGCTACTCAGAGATATTTCTCTACACCGACCACCAACAAAAGTGGTACGAAAAAAGAGGTTGGACATATACACGCGATACTCTTCTCAACGACATGAAGCATGTTGTAATGCGCAACGCCCTCTAATTTAACGCAGAGTTACTTCAGACTCCAGCGCACTTCAATAGTCACCGAAACTTCTTGTAGACCAAGATCAATCTGAGTAGGTGCACTTTCTGCAGCACCAACGGCCTTGTCGGCCGTCAACGTTGGCACAAAGTTTGCTGGCGCAGATACCTCTGTCACGTACACCACATCACCCAAATCAACATCCAGCAATTTGGCATATGCCTCGGCCTTGGCCTTAGCAATTGACACGGCTTTGTCGCGCGCATCTCCCGCTGCAGCATCGGTATCGAGCAGTGTGGGTGTCACCGAACTGATCTGCACTGCATTGCCACCTGCAGCAACAACTGCATCCACCACTTCGCCAGCCTTTGC
>JBIKZO010000083.1:0-6604 GCA_044354675.1 Ilumatobacteraceae bacterium
GGCTCGCTGAATGGCACGTATGTCAATCAGGAACGTGTTGAAGAGATTTTGCTGCAAAACGGCGACGAATTACAAGTAGGTAAGTATCGCATGGTGTTTTTTGACGGTGCAAGTAACTAACGCCACTTTTTAGATTTTGCTAAAGAAGTGACAGAATATACGACCTGTGATGACTGACAAGAACTATCTCTCAATTGGCGAAGTGCTTGGCCTATTGCTCGAAGAATTTCCTGACGTCACCATTTCAAAGATTCGGTTTTTGGAAAGTCAGGGATTGATCGAACCAGAGCGCACATCATCTGGATATCGCAAATTCAGTAGATCTGAAGTTGAAAGGCTTCGTTTTATTTTGCGTGAGCAACGTGAGAATTATTTGCCACTCAAAGTAATTCGCACAAAACTTGAAAGTGATACGAGCGATGGCATGATCAGGCCATATGACGACACTTCTCCCCACATTGAGCGAAGCCAGTCGACAAGTGGCGGGCATCCTGCTGCGCGCCTAAATCTTGCGAAGGCTCCAAGTGCGCCATCGCGTTCTGCAAAGAAGGCTGATGACACTTCCTCGATCAGCCGTACGGAATTGCTACAAGAACTCGATGCGGATGATGTGGTATTGAAGTCACTAGTTGCTAATGGACTCGTGAAACCTCGAATCGTCGGAGACATAGAGATGTTCAGTCCGCTCGACAAGGAGATTGTGTCAATAGCTTCACAATTCATTGCCAAGGGAATCGATGTCCGTCACCTTAAAACATGGAAGCATTCTGCCGAACGAGAATTTGGTTTGTTTGAACAACGCATCATGCCATTTTTGCGACAGCGAAATCCGGCAGCACGGCAGGAGGCGATGGAACTTCTAGATGAATTGACAGATCTTGCCGATCAACTACGCACCGCTTTTGTTACAGTCGCTGCGCGAAGTTACAACGAAGGACGCACACAGTAGTGCTCATTGAACTTGATCTCGAAGGTGTGCGACTTGAGATGCCAACCAACACTCCAATTTTGATGTTGCGCGAGTCTGGTGGCCGTCGTCGAATGTTGCCAATTTACATAGGTGGACCCGAAGCCTCATCGATTCATTTCGCACTTGAGGGAGTTACTCCGGAGCGACCGCTGACCCACGATTTGTTCGTCTCACTTTTTGCGTCTGCTGATGTGGAACTTGAAAGCATCGTCATCACAGAAGTGGTGGGCAACACCTATTTTGCTGAACTTCATTTGAAGGGGAGTGGTGGAGAGCGGGTTATCTCGTGTCGACCTTCGGATGCGGTGGCCATTGCGTTAAGGGCCGGCGTTCCCATGTTTGCTACTGAAGCAATCATGGACGAGGTAGGCAAGGAAACAGCAGAGACCCATGTAGACACTGAAGAAGAGATTCTGGACGAGTTTCGAGACTTCATTGACAGCATCAGACCAGAAGATTTTCAGGGATAGTCAAAGTCGATTTGCGCACCTAACCTTGAACTATGGGTCAAGGGTTTAGTGGCAAGAAAGCAGCGGAGATCGTTGGCATTACATATCGCCAGATCGACTACTGGGCACGCACAGATTTAATTCGTCCATCAAGTTGCGACGCTGCTGGAAGTGGTTCGAGGCGCATATACAGCTACAGAGATTTACTTGAGTTGCGCGTTATCAAGACTCTGTTGGACGCTGGCATCAAACTCGAGTCGGTTCGTGATGTTTTCAAATACTTGCGCAATCATGTCGAGTCAGAGATTGCCGCCGCTCACATCGTGATTAGTGGTCAGTCTGTGGTGCTGTGCCAGGGTGATCAACTTGTCGACGTGCTTCGCAACGGTCAGGGAGTACTTAATGTGCTTCCGCTTGCTGGAGTGAAAGATCAAGTTGATTCACAGATCGTGGCGCTTTCTCGGCCACAAGCAACAGGCAAACAACCGACAACGGTTGCGCAATCTGTTGCAGTCGCGCTCTAGCGATTATTGATCTTGCTTTGGTAAGAATGCCATCAGCGGAGCCAAATTATTAGCCAGGTCGGCTAGGAGAGTGCTCGCATCCGCAAGTTTTTGAATTGGATCCTCAATTTCATCGAGCAACTTGTCAACCCGATTGGCAACCCTGTTGAAGTTTTCCATTGACTGCAAAATCAACTGCAGACTTGAAACGACAGTTTCGATAGAGCGCTTGGCCTGATCAACGACCTTCGCTCCATTTTCGGCTGGGTTAGTAGCACTGAGTAGAGCAAAAAGTTCTTCGATCGTTGGAACAGTGAACGGCTTTGATTCGCTGCTATTCGTCATGACGAAACCCTAGTAGTAAAAATAATCACGACAATGTTCCATATGCGCCGACATCTCCGGATTTTCCGGTAATGAGCACGCTCAATATGCAAGCGTCTAGATCAATGAGCATTGCGTCAATAACCGATTCATGAACAGCGTTGACAGTGCAATGCAAAGATTGGGGAGGCTCTTGGCGGTCGATGTACCAACCACGATTCCACATCTCGTCGGCAACGGCATAGACGTTGAGTCGTTGTGGATCATTCGCGATGAACGACAACAACAAGGCATCTGGTTGGGCGAGTAAAGAAAGGTGCGGGTGACCAGAGATGTGGTGTGCAAGTTTTTCGGTTGCTACACGAGCACTTTGAGTGAGGCGTAAGTATCCATCATCACCGAGAAAGTGCATCACCGCCCATGCTGCGGCAATCGCACCACCAGATTTTGTGCCGAGCATGCCACTCGACGCGTAGACGCCACCAAGCCATTGATCAGTGAAAAATCCCTGATAAGAACGCAGACGTTTGTCGGCATACATGATCACTGATGCACCCTTGGACGTGTATCCAAATTTATGCAAATCGACAGAGATCGAGGTGACGCCATCAACCTGCAAATTCCAAGGTGCGATTTGATGTCCGAGTCTGCTGAGGTAGGCGAGTGAGACTCCGCCCATGCACGCATCAACATGACAATTGATGTTCTGACGTTGAGCCAAAGCGGCCAATGCCGGAATGTCATCAATCACGCCTTGCGGATACTGAGGGGCTGACCCAACGATCAGGATCGTGTTCTTGTCGATTCTTTCGGCCATGGCTGCAACATCGGCGCGCCAAGTGGGCAGCACATCAACGCGCCTCAACTCGACTCCAAAGTATGCAGCGGCTTTGTCGAAGGCAGCATGGGCAGAGGTTGGGAGCACGATATTTGGGTGGGTGATCGAAGCCTCGGTACGGAACTGATCCCTGGCTGCTTTGACAGCCATCAGGATGCTCTCGGTGCCTCCGCTGGTGAAATACCCAGCAGCCGTAGCAGGCGAGCCGAGCCACACACCAGCCATCTCAATCACTTCACCCTGCATTTGACGCAGACTGGGGAATGCAGCCGTATTGAGTGCGTTGGCGCCACTGAAACGCCTGTAAGCCTCCTCAGCAATCGTTAACACTTCAGGACCAGCGTTGTACGCCAGGGAGAATGCTTTGCCATTTCGCCATTGCACATCATGCGCTGACATCTCATCGAATGAAGTGGCAATGCTTTGAGCGCTCAGTCCAGTCGCGGGGATGAGATGTGGTGCAGATTTGCCTTGTTTCATTGCTTATCCTGACTTTACATAACTGTGATTATGGGCGTAATACAACTAGCAAATAGACCGTTATGTCTGACTCTGATCCTGAACTAACGGCCGCGCTGCGTCTAATAGCCACGATAACGCAGCCTTGTAGTCACGTGTCGTCGGATCAATTGATGGATCCAAATCTTGTTCGACATCCTGCACCGCACATCGCAACACAAAGATCTGATCGCGCAGCTTGTCGCGCTCGGTTCGCGTGATCACCAGCTCGTCTTCGCTCAGTGCCAATTCTGATGCGCGCTGGCGTGCAACCCAGTCCCATTGACGACAGGCCTGCGAACAAAATTCCCTCGGTCTGCCGGCACCCGAACTCGCAGGTAAAGGGCTCCTACACCATCGACATTTGAGGTTGTCCTGGAAAGTCACTGGCGTCTGGGTATTGCTCAAGGTCTCTGACGGTTGATCTGTTTGTTTCGTCATGACGAAAAGGTAGGCCATGAACCGGCAAATTGCCAGTATTACAGCGCATACTGAATACATGCCTACTCGTGTCGTTCCTTCGCACCTTGTTGCCCCCAGCAGATTGCTGTCGAGTGACAATGCTTCTGGCACTCATCCCCTCGTCATGGAGGCAATGAGCAAGGCAAATAACGGTCACGCACTCGCCTACGGCAACGATCCCTTCACTCGAGAAGCCGAAGCTGCTTTCTCGGAACTATTTGGCAAAGAAGTTGTCACGCGATTTGCGTTCGGTGGAACTGGTGCGAATGTGATGGCTCTCGCCAACATGCTGCAACCAGCAGAAGCAGTGGTGTGCACTTCATGGTCACACATTGCAGTTGACGAGGCCGGTGCTCCTGAACGTTTCTTGGGTGCAAAACTGATTGATCTCCCCTCGCCTGATGCCAAATTGCGTCCGAGCGATCTGCATTCACTGCATCACCTCTTTGGCAGCGAACATCACGTGCAACCTCGGGTTGTGTCAATCACGCAGGCGACCGAACTGGGCACGCTGTACACAGCACAAGAGGTAAAAGACCTGTGCACTGCAGCACATGAAATGAACATGCTTGTCCACATGGATGGCGCTCGTATTTGCAATGCGACTGCTGCTCTTGGAGCCACACGAGAAGCCCTACGTTCCTTCACTGTCGATGCAGGGGTTGATGTCTTGACATTTGGCGGCACAAAGACAGGCGTGATGTTTGGTGAAGCTGTGATTTTCTTTAACACAGCACTTGCTACACGATCTCTTTATATTCGCAAGCAATCAACCCAGTTGTATTCAAAGATGAGATTCATCTCTGCGCAATACTCTGCGTTCTTAAGCAACGATTTGTTTATCGAGTTGGGTGTCGCAAGCAATGCTGGTGCGCAAGCACTCTTTGATCAGGTGGCTGGCATGCAGGAGTTGCAACTTTCAACTCCTCCGCTTGTTAACAGCATCTACCCAGTGCTCGAACCCGCCGTGAGCAAAGCACTTCAGGATTGGTCATTCTTTTGGGATTGGGATGCCGCAACCCATCAGGTGCGCTGGATGACGGCATGGGATGTTGATTCGACGGATATTGCAGCGTTTGTCGCAGGTCTCCGTTCACTACTTGGCTAAAAGTCACATTATCTTAATTGACCAGTCAGTTACTTACCCACTAGAGTCACCTTAAGCGGGGGCACTATGGCGGCAGTCGAATTTGGACAGCGAATTCAAAGTGATGATGAGTGGATGGAGAACGCCGCCTGCTTGGGTCTCACCAATATCTTCTTCCCTGCTATTGCAGAACGCCCGCAAACGCGTGAACGGCGTGAAGAAATGGCCCGATCAGTGTGCATGGACTGTTCGGTACTTGAAACTTGCCGAACATTTGCCCGCGAGAACCATGAGTATGGTTTCTGGGGTGGAGAATCTGAAGAAGAACGGCACGCTGCGGGTTATCGACTCATCGCACCTATCGGTGTGCGGTCACTTTCTCGCTCGTAAATTGCTCGCAAGTTCGTCTCCGCAATGATCGACGCGGAACGCATCGTTCGCCTGGCTTGGGCTGATTACGGTGATCCGCGCACAATCTCAGATGTTGTTGAGGTCAGTGCTCATGTATCCACTAACCACGTATTCCGGCTGCACCTCAACGACGGCTCACATGTTGTCGGCAAGGTTTCGTCCTATGGCTCCTATTTTTTGTTTGCAGAAGATCACGATCGACTGTTCAAACTGGTGCAGTCGCTCAGCAAATCGCGATGGTCTGGCTTTTTGGCTCAAGTTTTGCCGCGAGACGGCCGTGCTTATACGTGGTACGACGGAACCTGCTGGGCTGCTTTTTATGACGATGTAGAACGCGGCACACAACTACCTCGCATCATCACTTCTGAAGACATTGTTTTCCTGGCCCGAGAAATTGCGTCCTTCCATAAAACGTGTGCGGAAGCAACACGGCATCTGCCGCCTACTTCAAATTCTGTGAAAGGAGATGCAATTCATCTGCTTGAGCAGCTGTCTAGTGAATTTGCACCTCGCAATTTTGATTTGCGCTCAAGTGATATTGCGTACCTGCGCACATCAACCCACAATTTTCTCCAGCACCTTGAGGATATTCATTTTGATGAATGGAACAAGATTCCGATTTTGGTCGACTGGAATCTTGGAAACTTTTCGGTCACCCAAGTTGACGGTACTGATAAGCGACTCTTCACCCGTTGGGACTACGACTGGTTTCGGATTGATACTCGGATGTTGGATTTCTATTTTCTTTCACGAGCGGCTTCACATACCGGTGACAAGACCCAATTCACGTACTCGCCCCACACAATGGTTGAGCCGCGCTTCGTAACCTTCTTGCAGGCTTATCACGCTGTCTATCCACTCACCAGGACTGAGATTGAATTCTTACCGTCTGCATATCAATTTTTCATTTTGAACTATGTCATCCGTGAAGGCGCAAAATTCTTCAGATCCGATTTAAGCACGCAATTCCGAAAAGATGCAGTAAGGCTGTATTTGCCGATGCTCGAGCATCTTGACATTACGCCTCTCTTGCGGATACTCGAATAGTCGTCAGTCAGAGAT
>JBIKZO010000084.1:0-6584 GCA_044354675.1 Ilumatobacteraceae bacterium
ACGCCCTCTTAGCTCATTCGGTAGAGCACTTCCATGGTAAGGAAGAGGTGGTGGGTTCGATTCCCACAGAGGGCTCGGTAATCTAGGCGGCGTAGCTCAGTTGGTGAGAGCATCCGGCTCATAATCGGAAGGTCGCCGGTTCGAATCCGGCCGCCGCTACTAGCTATGTCAGTGCAATTTTTTGGAATGGGGCTTCGGTTGACGGAACACAGCAATCAATTGGCGGTTGACACTGCAACGCTGAGATCTGATCAAATGATTTGGCGTTTATTGAAAAAGTCTGAGCGCCGAGGCCTGGGCATGATCTTTCTCTTGATGCTTGTTGGAACAGTTCTTGAAATGTTTAGCTTGGGACTTGTAGTGCCCATCGTTGGGTTGCTTGTGAACCCTGACTACATTCAGCGGTTTCCTATTGTCCGCAGCATTTTTGGCGATCTCTCCACTACGCAATATGTATTAGTGGCGATGGGATTATTGGTTGGGGTTTACATTCTCAAAACTTTTTTTCTAATCTGGAAAACATGGGTGCAACGGGGGTTTTCTAATTCGGTCACAAAGCGAATTGCTCAAGATTTGTACGAAAATTATCTGAGACAGCCGTATTCGTTTCACCTAGAGCGTAATTCGGCAATCATGATAAGAAATTCACAACAAAGTGCGAGTTTGATGACCGGCGTAATTGATCCACTTTTGTTGATTGCATCTGAGTTTTTGGTCTCGGGTGGATTGTTGGCTTTGATGCTGTTGCTCGAACCCGTCGGTTCACTGTCGGCAATCGTTGTCTTCGGGTCTTTCTCGATGATTTTTCGTCGATTCACTTCGCGAAGAATTTCCAATTGGGGAGAAGCATTGAACTTCCACAAAGGAATGATTATCCAACATCTTCAACATGGTTTTGGTGGCGTGAAGGACGTAAAAATCCTGGGCCGCGAAGAATATTTTATTGATGGCTATAAGCGTGACTTGACTGGGAATGCTTATATAGAACGACGGTTTGCAGTAGCTCAAACCTTGCCTCGGTTCAGCATGGAGCTTCTCACAATAATTTGTCTTGGCATTCTTGTGAGTTTGATGGTGGTTTCCGACAAAGAAGTGACCGATATTTTGCCAGTGCTGTCATTGTTCGGTGCAGCAGCATTTAGGCTCCTACCGACCCTGAGTCAGGTCATTAATAGTTTTATGTCAATAAATATAAATCGACCGATTCTCGACAACCTCTACCACGACTTGGCGTTGACAGTTCCTGCGACTGCAGTCCAACAAGCCAGTAGAACCCTTGTAGATCGCCTCGACATCAATAACTTAAGTTTTAGGTACGCAAATACCACGCGTGATGTTCTGAATGACGTGTCGATTCATGTTTTGCGCGGCGAAGCGGTAGGGCTGATTGGCTCTAGCGGTTCCGGCAAGAGCACTCTTGTTGATATTTTGCTTGGTCTTCTTGAACCAACGGCGGGCTGCGTACTCATTGATGGTTGCGATATTCGAGAGAACTTGCGTGGGTGGCAGGATCAGATTGGCTATGTACCGCAGTCAATTTTTCTTACCGACGACACATTGCGACGTAACGTCGCCTTTGGATTACCAAAGGATCAGATTGACGACAACGCAGTGAAGTCGGCAATACGTTCTGCACAACTTGAGGACTTTGTGGCAAGCCTTCCCGAAGGAATGGAAACTGTAGTTGGCGAACGCGGTGTGCGCCTGTCGGGTGGTCAGCGGCAACGTATTGGCATTGCTCGCGCGTTGTACAACAACCCAAATGTGCTGGTGCTCGACGAAGCGACAAGCTCGCTCGACACCGAGACCGAGCATGGAGTAATGCAAGCAGTACAGGCTTTACAAGGTGAAAAGACCGTAATTATCGTGGCTCACCGCTTGAGCACTGTGGAATATTGTGATCGCCTCTACAGACTTGAAAACGCGAGTATTGTTGATGAAGGAACATTCAGCGAAGTAACCAGCCGAACCAAAGATCTTCCACGGGAAAACTAGATGAAGCCACTGATCAATGCATATGCACAACGGCTCGCACACGCATTGACACTGCCCGCAATTGACGACGTTCCGAAGTTGGCCGACGCATTTCGCCTTGCCTGGAAAAATAAGAAGACGATTTATATTTGCGGCAATGGTGGCTCAGCCGGCAACGCCAACCATCTTGCAAATGATTTCACATATGGTGCCGGAGTGAGTCATGGCATTGGCTTGCGCATTGAGTCGCTCAGTGCAAACCCAGCAGTGATCACATGCCTTGCCAACGATCTTGGATACGAAAATATTTACTCCGAGCAATTGCGGGTCAAAGCTAATGCCGAAGATGTGCTGGTTGTGTTTTCTGGTAGTGGCAACTCACAAAACGTTATTCAAGCACTCGAGATGGGAAATTTACTCGGAATGCACACATTTGCTGTGCTGGGTTATTCGGGCGGGGCATGTAAGACGATTGCTCAACATCCGCTTCACTTTGCGATTGACGACATGCAAATTGCTGAAGACCTACAACTAATCATTGGACACATGATCATGCAACACCTCAGCGAGCAGGGCCCGACAAAGTAATCGGCTGTGAGCCAGCCGCGATTGGCTGGTAACCTCAGAACTCCTTATATAAGTCAAGTAAATAGGGCAGTAGCTCAGTTGGTAGAGCGCCGGTCTCCAAAACCGATGGTCGGGGGTTCAAATCCCTCCTGCCCTGCAAAAGCAGGCATTGTGTGCCGATAGCCTAAATACCTCTATGTCAATGGATCTCAATCGCCAACAGAAGCGCGCCATGCAAAAAATGGGCGAAGTCAACGAGCAGGGCGCACCAGTTCGCCAAGCCCGTGCTTCAGTCGCGCCACGTCAGACCAAAGAGCGCACCAGTCCAGCCCAATACATTCGCGAGGTTCGCGACGAAATGCGCAAGGTTGCCTGGCCAAAATGGCCCGAAATTCGCCGCTACTCGATCATTGTTTTAGCCACTGTTGTGGTGATTACTGCGTTTGTGGGGGGATTGGACGCAGTATTTGGCATACTTTCTGGCTGGCTTTACAAGGACTGACCCCGCACTGAACGGCAAAAACTATGACTGACGACGCAACTCTTACACACGATCCACTCGACACGACCGACACGGTCGCGCCCGACCTTGCCTTCGATCTCACCGATGGTGAGGACGCAGAGGAAGAAGAGATCGATCGTCCGTGGTTGCGACCAGGACAATGGTTTGTTGTTCACTCGCAGAGTGGTTACGAAAAGAAAGTGCAACTCAACATGCAGTCACGTATTGCATCGATGCACATCGAAGATCGCATTTACGAAATCGTTATTCCAATGGAAGACGTTGTCGAGTTCAAGGGCGGTCGTAAGCAGACCGTTCAGAAAAAAGTTTTCCCTGGTTACCTACTCGTTCGTTGCGAGATGGACGATGACACCTGGTATTGCATTCGCAACACACCAGGCGTAACTGGTTTCGTTGGTCAAAGCCAAAAAGGTCAGAAGCCAACACCGTTGTCGCGCAAAGAAGTAGAAACCTTCTTGACCGCAAAGGGCGATGGACAAGATGCACCGAAGCGTAAGGCGCCGAAGTTTGAATACGAAATTGGTGAAGGTGTGCGCGTGAAGGAAGGCCCATTCGCCGACTTCACTGGACAAGTCGCCGAAGTAAACCAAGACCACATGAAACTGAAAGTACTCGTCAACATCTTTGGTCGCGAGACCTTGGTCGAGATGGACTTCAGCCAAGTAGCCAAGCTCTAATTCTCAATACGAACGCAACACAGAAAGAAATACTCTCATGGCAAAGAAAGACGTCAAAGCAGTCGTCAAGATTCAGATTCCTGCAGGCAAGGCAACACCAGCCCCACCAGTAGGTACCGCACTCGGACCACACGGCATCCAGATCATGGACTTCGTGAAGCAGTACAACGCTGCAACCGAAGCGCAAGCCGGCACGATCATTCCTGTCGACATCACCATCTACGAAGACCGCACGTTCTCGTTCGTACTCAAGACTCCACCAACATCAGTGTTGTTGCGTCAAAAGGCCGGCCTCGACAAAGCTTCAAAGAACCCAGGCAAAGAAATTGCTGGCAAGGTTTCAGAAAAAGACATCGAAGAAGTAGCCAAGATCAAGATGCCTGACTTGAATGCCAACGACATCGAAGCCGCCAAGCAACAAGTACGCGGCACCGCACGCTCGATGGGTTTGACAGTCGGCTGATTTAGTTTTATAAACAACAACGTCTGATCTGGATTACCTCGCCAGATCGACATAACAATGAGGGAGGCTTTATGCCACTAGGTAAAAAATACAAAGCAGCAGTTGCCAGTTACGACGTCGAGATGATGTATCCATCGTCCGAGGCAATTGCCAAAGCAAAGTCACTGGCCACAGCCAAGTTTGACGAAACCATTGAACTCGCAGTGCGCCTGGGTCTCGACCCACGCAAAGCTGACCAGGCAGTTCGTGGCACCGTTGCATTGCCTTCGGGCACTGGCAAAACCGTGCGTGTTGCAGTGTTTGCAGCAGGCGAAGCAGCACAGGCTGCTCGTGATGCTGGCGCCGACATTGTTGGCACCGACGACCTCGCAGCAGCAATCGAAGCCGGCAAAATGGACTTCGACATCGCCATCTCCACCCCAGATTTGATGCCAATGGTTGGAAAATTGGGTCGCGCACTTGGACCACGTGGTCTGATGCCAAACCCAAAGACCGGCACCGTCACGTTGGATGTTGCTCGCGCAGTCTCCGAATTTAAGGGTGGCAAAGTGGAGTACCGCACCGACAAGTACGGCAACGTACAAGTGCCAATCGGCAAGGCCAGTTTTGAATTGTCGGCTCTTGAAGCCAACTTTTCGGCAGTGTTGGACGAATTGCAGCGTGCCCGCCCAGCTTCGGCCAAGGGTCGCTACATCAAGAAGATCAACGTGTCCTCAACAATGGGACCTGGCATCAAGATCGATACCAGCAACTACTAATAATTCCCTGATTATTTCGGTCTGGTGGCGGGGTGAATAGCCAAAACACCCCGCTAACCTGACCAACCTACATAACAGAACTCACCTAATAACCAACAAGTGAGAGCTGCTCGCCACAGACATTTGGTTCACAAGCGAAAGCAAGTGAATAACAGAACTTCGGTTCTACCAAACGAGGCGGATCCTTCGAAGAGCGCGACCGGCAAGTCGGTTGCAGCGCTTGAAGTGTTCGTTTCACGTCAAACGAGCACTCGCGCTACACGAACCAAATAAACGAGGATCATCATGGCAACAACTCCAAATGCAGCAAAAACTGCAGTCGTCGCAGAAGTCGCAGCAAAGTTTGCCGCTGCTGACGCAGCATTGGTTACCGAGTACCGCGGCATGTCCGTAGGTTCGTTGGCCAAATTGCGACGCTCATTGCGCGTGCATGGTGCCGAATACAAGGTCTACAAAAACACACTCGCTCGCTTTGGTGCAACCGAAGCAGGTTTCGAAGGTTTGAACGACTTGCTTGTTGGCCCAACCGCCATCACGTTTGTTAAGGGTGACGCATCTGCAGTAGCCAAGGCATTGCGCGATCACGCCACAGAAAACCCATTGTTGTTGCTCAAGGGTGGCGTTATTGGCGGCAAAACTGTCAACGCTAAAGAACTCAAAGTGTTGGCCGACTTGCCACCACGCGAAGTTCTCCTTGCACAGTTCGCTGGCATGTTGCAAGCACCGCTCAACAAGACGGCCAACTTGCTGCAAGCACCATTGCGCAAAGTTGCCTACGGCCTCAAGTCACTTATCGAGTCCAAAGAAGCCGCATAAAGCACAAGTTGTAATTCATTAATCAGTTCATTAACCAACTAACCAACCAGATCCAATAACCAGATCAATACAGAAAACAGGAGAAATAATCATGGCAATTACCAAAGACCAGATTCTTGACGGAATCGCAGAATTGACCGTCATCGAGCTCAAGGATCTCCTTGATGCATTCGAAGAGAAGTTCGGCGTAACAGCAGCAGCCCCAGCGGCAGTTGCAGTAGCCGGCGGCGGAGCAGCAGCACCAGCAGCAGCCGAGCAAGACGAGTTCACCGTTGTCTTGAAGGACGGCGGAGCCCAGAAAATTCAGGTCATCAAAGCAGTACGCGAGTTGACCAGCCTGGGTCTTAAGGAAGCCAAAGACTTGGTCGATGGCGCTCCAAAGCCAGTTCTCGAGAAGGCCAGCAAGGAAGATGCCGCTAAGGCAAAAGCCAAGCTCGAAGAGGCCGGCGCAACCGTCGAGTTGCAATAACACCATCCCTGTAGGTCTTTCGCGTCTGGGACACCAGTCCCAGCGCGCAGACCTGCTAAAAGACTGGGCGCAAACCGCGAAAGCGGCGGTAGCCTAGTCCGTTGCCGTGCGTCGTCTTGTGAGCTTCCCAATTGGGTCGTTCACGGGGCGCGTCGATTTGTATTCATCGCTTCTCGATCAGGAGTAACTTAGTGGCCTCACGTGCGTCAGCACGCGAACGATATTCGTTCGCGACCCTTCCAGAAACACTCGAACTTCCAGACTTGCTCGCCGTACAACGCGAGAGTTTTGACTGGTTCCTCAAAGAAGGGCTCAAAGAGGCCTTCGATGATATTTC
>JBIKZO010000085.1:0-6531 GCA_044354675.1 Ilumatobacteraceae bacterium
TCACGAGCAATCGTGGGGTTGATCTGGTGAAATTCCAGGGCCGACGGTCAGAGTCCGGATGGGAGCAAGAAGACGAAAGTTGTGTTTGCGCGTATCACGGAATGCTCTTGTGGCATTCCATTGCTGCTGCGTACGCATTGCGCTCGTCGTCCTTGCCCTGCCCTGTCTGAGGTGCCTGAAGCGAAACGACGAAAGAGACGGCTGCAATGAACACCAACGACGAAAGCATGATGCGACTAGCAGTAGACACTGCTGTCGATGCACGCTTGCGTAGTCGTCCAAACCCTTGGGTTGGTGCAGTCGTTGTTGCAATCGATGGCCAAGTTTTTTGTGGCGCAACAATGCAGCCTGGTGAAGCACACGCCGAAGTTGTGGCACTACAAGCAGCCGGAGCAAACACTCATGGCGCCACGTTGTACACCACTCTCGAGCCATGCAGCCACACCGGAAGAACTGGCCCGTGCACACGAGCAATTATCGATGCAAAAATTTCTCGTGTAGTTGTGGGCATCATCGACCCCGACAAACAAGTCGCAGGTAATGGCATCAAGCAGTTGCGAGATGCGGGTATCACTGTTGATGTTGGTGTGGAGCAAACACTCGTTGCGCAACAACTTGCACCATATTTACATCATCGTCGTACAGGCAGACCATATGTGATCCTGAAGATGGCCATGACGCTCGACGGTCGCGTCACAATGCCCGACAACTCGCAGTGGATCACTGGCGAGACTGCGCGCAAGCGCGTGCACCAACTGCGTGCAGAGAGCGACGCGATCTTGGTTGGCGCAGGCACGGTGCGCGCCGACAACCCATCACTCACAACTCGCGATGTGCATGGCCCATCACCTCGACGTGTTGTGCTTGGCAATGTCTTACCAACCGACAAAGTCAATCCGTGTCTTGAATGGAATGGGTCACTGCCCGATCTTCTCGACACGCTTGGAAGCGAAGGCGTTATCCAGTTGATGGTCGAAGGTGGGCCGCGTGTTGCCACATCGTTTCACAACGAGCGATTAATCGATCAATACATCTTGCATCTTGCACCAATCATTGCGGGTGGCAGCCAAACATCAAATGCACTGCTCGAATCAACCGACATGTCATCAATGATGAACGGCCACATTGTTTCTACCCAAATTCTCGACGACGACATCGAAATCATCCTCGAAAAAACTTTTTCAACAGCGAAGGAAAATTAATGAACACCACTAAACACTCAAGCGACAACGGCATGGCCCCTATTGAAGATGTGATCGCAGCAATCGCCCGTGGCGAGATGATCGTGATGGTCGACGACGAAGATCGCGAAAACGAAGGCGACTTGATCATGGCAGCGCAATTTGCCACAGCTGAAAAAATCGCCTTCATTGTGCGTCATACATCTGGCGTTGTCGTTGCTCCCCTCTCTGGTGAACGCTGCGACGACTTGCGCCTGCCGCTCATGGTCGATCACAACACCGAGAGTCACCGCACCGCATTCACTATTTCGGTCGATCTTTTAGAGGGCACAACAACTGGCATCTCAGCAGCTGATCGCGCGGCAACATTGCGCGGCTTGGCCGACCCAACAATTACACATGGTGCATTTGCTCGCCCTGGTCATATCTTTCCGCTGCGCGCACGCGAAGGTGGCGTGCTCAAACGAGCAGGTCACACCGAAGCCGCTGTCGACTTGGCACGTATGGCTGGTTGCGAACCAGCGGGCATTATTTGCGAAATTCAAAACGACGACGGCACCATGTCGCGTCTGCCAGACCTCCGCAAGTTTGCTGCTGAGCACAACTTGTTGCTCTCATCTATTGCCGACTTGATTGATTACCGTCGCCACAACGAGCGACTTGTCGAGCGCATGGGTTCTGCTGTTGTACCTACCGAATGGGGTGGCTTTACTTGCGTTGCGTATCGCAACACTGTCGACGACATCGAGCATCTTGCATTTGTAAAAGGCACTGTCGACGATGGTAAGCCCGTGCTCACACGAGTGCACAGCGAATGTCTGACCGGCGACGTGTTTGGTAGCAAGCGCTGCGACTGCGGCCCGCAACTTTCCACAGCGATGCAACAAATTGATGCAGAAGGTCGTGGCGTTGTTGTGTACTTGCGCGGCCATGAAGGACGCGGCATCGGCATTGGTCACAAGATTCGCGCTTACTCATTGCAAGACCAAGGCTTCGACACAGTCGATGCAAACACCGAATTGGGTTTGCCTGTCGACAGTCGTGAGTACGGCATTGGCGCACAGATTTTGGCCGACCTCGGAGTGCGCGAGTTGCGTCTGATGACCAACAACCCTGCAAAGTACGGCGGCATCGCTGGCTACGGACTTTCAATTGTCGAGCGAGTTTCGCTCAGCGTCTTAGAGACTCCAGAGAATGCTTCGTACTTGCGCACCAAGCGCGACCGCATGGGCCATGTGTTTGACGGATCAGATATCGACAAAGTAAAGAAACAACCAACCGGGAAAGGCAAGTCATGACCACATTTGAAGGCTCGCACGACGGAAAAGGAATGCGCGTAGGCATTGTGTGCTCGCGTTTCAACGAGTTCATCGTCACCGCTCTACTTGACGGCGCAAAGCGTGGGTTGAGTGCGAATGGTGTGAGTGAAAGCGATGTTGATGTTGTGTGGGTGCCTGGCGCATTCGAGATTCCAATCGCCACAAAAGCCATGGCCACAAGTGGTCGCTACGACACATTCGTCACGCTTGGCGCTGTTATCCGTGGCGAGACTGCGCACTTCGAATACGTTGCAGGCCCAGTTGCCGACTCGATCGCACAGATACAGCTTGAGACAGGCATGCCAATCGGCTTCGCTGTTCTCACTGTTGAAAATGTTGAGCAGGCAGTTGAACGCTCTGGCCCAGGTGCTGGTAATAAGGGCGAAGAGGCCGCAATTGGAGCCATCGAGATGGCCAATGTGTTGAAGGCGCTGCGCTAAACATTTTTTGCACAACCGCAACTAGTGCGGCACACATTGGCGCAACTCACAAGAATTCCCTTGTGAGTGAAAGGCGAACGTTATGGGCATTGTGCTCAGCATGCTCGTTGCGGTCACGAGCTTGTTGCCCGCCCAACTTCCCCCAGATGCTGTGACTATCACACAACCAATTCCCGTGTTATCCAATATCGATGCGGTACGCCACATCCAGTTCGACCTCGACATCACCACATTCGCAAGACAACGATTTGCCTTATGGCGTCAATACCCCACTCTCGATTGGTCAAATGACGGCTGCTCTGCACCAATCGTGGGAAGCGAAGGAAGATCGTTCAACTTCCGAGCAGCGTGTGATCGACATGACTTTGGTTATAGAAACTTTAAGGCACTTGGACTTTTTGACACCACGACTCGAATATTGATCGACGAGCAGTTGCACCGAGACATGAATAGGGCATGTGACTCTCAGCGGCGCACGTTTAAGGTTCGATGCATCGCATGGTCCGAAATCTTTTACACAATGGTGCGTGCAGCCGGAGGGCCGTGATTAATCGGCGAGACCAATTGAAATGATCTGATACAGCATCCGCCCAGTGGCGCCCCAGATCGTTTCGTCGTCCAAGTGAAAAAAGTGCAAACGAAATTGATTTGATGGTTCGCCCCACTGCTCTTCTGCGTACGTATCGATGCGCACCAAGTCAGCTACTGGCACAGTAAAGACTCTGTCCACTTCGGCATTGCGCGCGTGCAGTGAAGGTTTGTCTTTGAGAAAACCCACGATTGGCACAATGTGGCTCTTGCTTACATAGGTATTCAGCGGAGTCAATTGTCCAATGATCTCGACATGATTCGGGTCGAGATCAATCTCTTCGTGAGCCTCGCGCAATGCAGCATCGAGTGCGCTCTCGCCACCGTCTAGGCGCCCACCCGGAAACGAGATCTCGCCTTTGTGATTAGTGAGATCTTGCGACCTGCGAGTGAACAACAACTCTGGGCCAGACTCGCCGTCGAACAACGGGATCAACACTGCTGACGCGCGAGCGTCTGATGCTGGCGGCACATGCGGCACCGTTGCAGAAAACTTTTTGATGCGCTGAATCAACAGTTCGGTTGAGTGCAAGACCGAATGATCAAGGTTGACAAATGGATTATTGGGGCGCACCCACACAGTTGTTGGGCGAGGAATTACTTGATCACCACCAGGTCGCATGGTGGCGTTATTTATGCGGTTGGCTTCCAGCCAGTGGCAATAAGTTGCTTGAGTACTTCGTCAAGACCAGCAGTCTTTAAGTTGGCAAGTGTTTTGCCTGGCATCTCTTCGCCTTTTTCCCATGTTTGCCAAGCGAGCAACATCTTTTCCATATCTGGCTGTGGTTGTTCAAAACTCATGTGTAGAGCCTAACGATGGCGTTTTGGATTGAGACGTGGAGTGCGAACTTCGCGTGGAGGCTTTTGGGCAAAGTTGGTTCCCAACACGATGATGCCTTCAACAAGCCCGAGTGCGATGAGCGCAAGTCGTCCAATCGAGTCCAAATCTGCAACCGCTGCGGCCACAAAACACAACACGATGATCAGCCAGTCGATGTATCGGTGCACGCGTCGACTCACCCACTTAAACGCGCTGACGCCACCGTCTGCAATTGCGGCGTTAATCAGTAATGCGATGCCAAGTCCAACAGGTACTGCGGGCGATTGCGATTGGGCCGACATCATGATCAGACCGCCAGCAATGCCGTATTCAACAAGTTGATGAAGCCAGAAGCCTCTACCCTGCGCAGCCATGAATGATGACTCTAGTTGTTGGGGTGAAAATAAAAATGCCTCGGGTTTTCACCCGAGGCATTTTTGTAATTCTGTTAAGCGTTGAGAAAACGATTTACATCATCCCCATGCCGCCGCCGGGCATGCCGCCGCCTGCTGGTGCGCCATTCTTTTCTGGCTTGTCAGCAACGAGGCACTCGGTCGTGATCACCAATGCTGCGATCGACGCTGCGTTTTGCAACGCTGCACGTGTCACCTTGGCTGGGTCGATGATGCCGGCCTTGACAAGGTCGACGTATTCGCCAGTTGCTGCATTGAGTCCGATTGAACCCTTCTCTGATTCGACACGCTGGATGGCAACTGCGCCTTCCAAACCTGCGTTGTCAGCAATGTGACGAGCAGGTGCGGTCAATGAGTCGTACACGCTGCGTGCGCCAGTTGCTTCGTCACCAGTAAGCGACTCGACAACCTTGAGCACTGCTGGACGTGAGCGGATGAGGGCAGTACCGCCACCGGCGACAACACCTTCTTCAATCGCTGCACGAGTTGCAGAAACAGCATCTTCGATGCGGTGCTTCTTTTCCTTGAGCTCGACTTCAGTTGCTGCACCGACTTTGATGACTGCAACACCGCCGGCCAACTTGGCCAAACGCTCTTGCAACTTCTCTTTGTCCCAATCGGAATCGGTGTTGTCGATTTCGGCTTTGATCTGATTGATACGTGCTGTTACGTCTGCTTTGTCGCCTGCACCGTCAACAATTGTTGTGTTGTCCTTGGTGATGATGACGCGCTTTGCACGGCCCAACAAGTCGAGGGTTACGTTCTCAAGCTTGAGACCGACTTCCTCGCTGATGACCTGTCCACCCGTGAGGGAAGCCATGTCTTGCAACATTGCCTTACGACGATCGCCAAAGCCTGGGGCCTTAACTGCCGACGAATTGAATGTGCCACGGATCTTGTTGACAACGAGTGTTGCGAGTGCTTCACCCTCAACGTCTTCGGCGATGATCACCATTGGGCGACCGGTCTTCATCACTGCTTCAAGCACTGGCAACATGGACTGAACTGTTGCAATCTTGCCTGCATTAAACAAGATGTACGCGTCTTCAAGCACTGCTTCTTGACGGTCTGCGTCGGTCACGAAGTATGGCGACAAGTAACCCTTGTCGAACTGCATACCTTCGGTGAACTCGAGCTCGGTACCAAACGTGTTGGACTCTTCAACGGTGACAACACCGTCTTTGCCCACTTTGTCAATTGCATCGGCGATGACTTTGCCGATTGAAGCGTCAGCAGCAGAGATGGTTGCAACGCTGGCGATGTCGCCTTTGTCGTCAACTTCTTTTGACTGGCTCTTGATTGACTCGACAGCGGCTGCAACAGCCTTTTCGATGCCGCGCTTCAAGCCCATTGGGTTGGCGCCAGCAGCGACGTTGCGCATGCCGTGTTGCACCATTGCCTGAGCTAGCACAGTTGCTGTTGTTGTTCCGTCACCGGCAACGTCGTTTGTCTTGGTTGCAACTTCTTTAACAAGCTGCGCACCCATGTTTTCGAATGGGTCTTCAAGTTCAACTTCTTTTGCAATCGAAACACCGTCATTGGTGATCGTTGGTGCACCGAACTTCTTGTCGAGAACAACGTTGCGACCTTTTGGTCCAAGCGTCACCTTGACAGCGTCGGCGAGTTTGTTTACGCCGGCTTCGAGAGCACGACGTGCCTCTTCATTAAATTTGAGTTGCTTTGCCATAGTGAAATGAATCCTTTGGTGAGTGTTGAGGGGAAATTATTTGGAAACGACTGCGAGTACGTCGCGGCTGGTGAGGATCAAGA
>JBIKZO010000086.1:0-6267 GCA_044354675.1 Ilumatobacteraceae bacterium
ACAGCGCAGTTGCTCACGGAGTGATTTCGACAGACAAGCGCAAAGCATTATTGAGTTACGCGCAACTCTCCACTGCGCAAGGACTTGTGTCGTCAATGTGGAAAATCCATGGACTATTGAGTGACGTTAAATACACGGTTACATATGTGCCTCTTGGAGACTCGAGGGAACACGCATCACTCACGATGACTGGCGATCAACTTGGACGCGTTGGCATCCAACCACCAATGCTGTTCCCCGAATCCGCAGTTCTTATCTACTTGAAGAGCCAATAGGCTGAAGGCCTGTGAGCCCTTCTTCCGACGCAAATACAACACCAAAAATCACTGCCCAAGTGGTGGCCAAGGTGGCGCATTTGGCCAGGCTCGACCTGACCGAAGCAGAACTGGCGTTGATGACAACGCAGTTGACAGGAATGCTCGACCATTTCGGCGACATCGACAAACTCGATTTGTCTGCCGTGGCACCAATGGCCCAACCTTTCCCGATCAAAAATGTGTATCGCGAAGATGTTGTTGTGCCTGGTCTCGACCGTCAAGAAGTTCTCGATAATGCTCCTGCACCGCAAGACGGCCGTTTTCGTGTGCCACCATCGAACGGTTCAGAATCATGACAAGTGAATTTGTTTCTGTAGTCGACATTGTCGGCTCAATCCGTGGTGGTAAAACAACTGCATCCGATGTGCTCGAACAACATCTCGCGCGCATCGACAAGCGCGAGACCGAAATTCATGCGTTCAACCACGTCATGGCCGAGTCTGCTCGTGCCAATGCAGCAAGCATTGACGCCGACTTGAAGGCAGGCAACGACCGTGGTCCGCTTGCTGGTGTGCCGATCGCACTCAAAGACAACATGTGTACGCGCGGAGTGCCGACCACATGCTCGTCCAAAATATTGGAAGGTTGGAAACCGCCATACGATGCAACAGTCGTGACGCGATTGCAGCAAGCGGGTGCTGTCATCGTTGGTAAAACCAACTTGGATGAATTTGCAATGGGATCATCCACCGAAAACTCTGCATTTGGCCCGACGCGCAACCCACTTGATACTTCGCGTGTACCTGGCGGCTCAAGCGGTGGCAGTGCTGCGGCAGTTGCTGCAGGTTTTGCTGCAGCAAGTTTGGGTAGCGACACGGGTGGCAGCATTCGTCAACCGGCTGCGCTGTGCGGAGTCGTTGGTGTCAAGCCAACATACGGAATGGTGAGCCGACAAGGTCTTGTTGCGTTTGCCAGCAGTCTCGATCAAATTGGTCCGTTCACGCACACAGTTGCAGACGCGGCGTTACTGATGGAAGTCATTGGTGGACACGATCCGCTCGACTCAACTTCACTCGATCAACCAGTTCCTTCGCTCACAGCAGTGCTTGGTCAAGGCGTGAAGGGAATGCGGATCGGCAGACTTGCCGACATGCCAGACGGCTGCGAACCAGAAGTGCTCGCTCGACTCGATGCAGCTTTTGCCGCACTTAAAGCTGCAGGCGCAACCATTGTCGACATTGCATTGCCGTCGCTTTCATATTGTCTCACTGCGTATTACTTGGTTGCTCCTGCAGAGGCATCGAGCAATCTTGCTCGTTATGACGGTGTGCGTTATGGCTTGCGCGTCGAATCAGCAGATCTCATCAGCATGTATGGCGCTACTCGCGCCGCAGGTTTTGGCGCAGAAGTAAAACGTCGCATCATGTTGGGTACTTATGCATTGTCGGCCGGCTACTACGACGCGTACTACGGCAAGGCGCTCAAAGTTCGCAGGCTCATCGCCAATGACTTTGCTGCTGCATACCAATCGTGCGATGTGATCTTGACGCCAACATCTCCAACAGTTGCGTTTCCGATTGGTGAAAAAACGAGTGACCCACTGACTATGTATCTCTGCGACATCTTTACGATTCCCACAAACCTTGCTGGCCACGCCGCAATGAGTGTGCCTTTCGGAACTGGAGCGCATTCGATGCCAGTTGGCGTGCAGATTCTTGCGCCAGCACTTGGAGAACCAACCATGTTTAGAGTTGCTGCCGAATTGGAGCGTGCATCATGAGTAACGCGTCGTCTGCTCCATCACACGCAACAGTGCTTCCCAACGGCTGGGAGATGGTGATTGGTCTTGAAGTTCACGTCGAATTGGACACCAAAACCAAGTTGTTCTCTGCAAGTCCGAACCATTTTGGTGACGAGCCAAACACCAACATCGATCCTGTAACTCTCGGTTTGCCTGGCGCGCTGCCCGTTATCAACCGACGTGCAGTTGAGCTTGCGATACGCCTTGGTCTTGCACTCAATTGCACCGTGCAAGCAAGCACCTTCCACCGCAAAAACTACTTTTACCAAGACCTCGCAAAGGCTTATCAAATCACGCAGTACGACCAACCGATCAACATCGATGGGTTCATGATGTTGCCAGGCGACGTGCGCATTGGTATCGAGCGCGCGCATCTCGAGGAAGACACCGGCAAGTCAACGCACTTCGGTGGTACGAGCGGCCGTATTCATGGCAGCGACTACTCGCTTGTCGACTTCAACCGCGCTGGTGTTCCGCTTGTCGAAATTGTTTCTCGCCCCGACATCCGCAACGCCGATCAGGCACGCCAATATGTTTCTGAGTTGCGCAGCATCTTGCTTGCGGTTGGTGCAAGCGATGCCAAAATGGAAGAGGGCTCAATGCGCTGCGACGTCAACGTCTCGGTGCGCAAAGCGGGAGAGCCATTTGGCACTCGTTGCGAAATCAAAAATGTCAACTCCATTCGCGCAGTTGGTAAAGCAATCGATTACGAAGCTCGGCGTCAAGTAGATGTGCTTGAGTCGGGTGAAACTATTCGTCAAGAGACCCGTCACTGGGATGACTCCGAGGGGCGCACGCACACACTGCGCGTCAAAGAAGACGCCGACGATTACAGATACTTTCTTGAGCCCGACCTCGTGTTGCTCGATCCAGGCACCGAATGGGTCGAATCCATTCGTGCATCACTACCGATGTTGCCTGCTGCGCGTCGTGCGCGATTGTCACAACTCACTGGTGCCGACAAAGAAAGCGAAGCCGTGTACGTCATTGTCGAACGTGGTCAAGACGAGTACGTGCAACTCGTTGCCGATGCCGGCGGCGAACCAGCGCGTGCACTTGTGTATGTGCAACAAGCATTTGCCGAAGCGGGTGCAAACCCTGCAGTGCCTGCAAAAGATTTGGCCGGTCTCACGCTGCTCGAACGCGATGCAAAGGTCACTGCGACACAAGCAAAAACAATTCTTTCCGAGATCGTTGCCAATGGCGGCGGCAATGCTGTTGCGATTGCGGCGGCAAAAGGTTTTGAAGCACTCGACACATCTGCAGTTGAAGCGATGGTTGATGCTGCAATTGCGGCCCAGCCAGATGCGTGGGCCAAGTATTGCGGTGGCGAAGAAAAGGCGATGGGCGCGTTGGTTGGCGCGATCATGAAGTCGTCGCAAGGCAAGGCTGATGGCAAGGTAGTAACCGCGTTGTTGCAGAAAAAGCGCGGGTAACCCAATGAAATACATACGTTTGACGGGAGGAGTTAGGCTCGCCTAACATATCGCCATGACCACATCATTCTTGATCACGCTTCGCGAAGGCCTTGAGGCATCACTCATTGTTGCCATCTTGCTGACATATCTCACTAAGACCGACCGTAAGGCCGACGCGCGGTACGTCTGGTGGGGCACTGCTGTGGCAATTCTTGCCTGTCTTGTTGTGGGAACCATTGTCTATCTTGCGTTAGACGGACTGAATGGCAAAGTTGAGTATGCAACTGAGGGCGTGATTGCACTGGTTGCCGCTGCAGTACTGACACAGATGATTTTTTGGATGCGCAAGAATTCGCAAAATCTCAGCGCTGAACTGCGAGCCAAAGTTGATGCTTCAGCAAAGACCGCGTTGTTTACGATCGCCTTTGTTGCTGTAGTGCGTGAGGGTTTGGAAACGGTTCTGTTCTTGCTCAGCGCCGAAACCACTTCTACTTCTGGAAGTTCAGTTGTTATCGGTGGCTTGATTGGTCTAGCCGCGTCAGTCGTTTTGGGCGTTGCAATTTTTGCGGGTGGCCAAAAAATTAACCTGAAAATGTTTTTCAATGTGACTGCGGTGTTGTTGATCCTGTTCGCTGCGGGTCTTGCAGGCAAGTCGGTGCATGAGTTTCGCGAATTCTTCGGTTGGGAAAACGGCTGGTTGATGCAATCGGCTTGGACCGTTGAATCCGGCATGTGGTCATCGGGAACCTTCTACGACTTCGTGAAGGGATTCTTCGGTTGGCACAAAGCCGCCGAGAATATCCGCGTCGTCACCTACTTCGCATTCCTTGCTCCAACGCTATATTTCTACCTTCGTAAGCCGGTGAAGTCAGCCGCATAGCTTGCGCAAGTAGCCTTGATCGATATGACAAGGCCTTCTGAAACCCCAGTTGATATCAAGCCCCGCAGTCGTGATGTCACCGACGGCAATCAAAAGGCTGCAGCCCGCGCAATGTTGCGCGCCGTTGGATTAACCGACGACGACTGGGTAAAACCACAGATCGGTATTGCCTCGTCGTGGAACGAAGTGACTCCATGTAATGCATCCTTACGTCGTCTTGCCGACTCGGCAAAAGTTGGTGTTCGCACAAATGGTGGCGTCGCTCTTGAGTTCGGCACTATCACGGTGAGCGACGGCATCTCAATGGGTCACGAAGGCATGCGCGCGTCGCTCGTAAGTCGCGAAGTTATTTGTGACTCTGTGGAGACAGTTGTGCACGCAGAGCGCTTTGACGGTTTCGTTGGTCTTGCTGGTTGCGACAAGAGCATTCCTGGCATGTTGATGGCAGCGGCTCGTCTCAATTTGCCAAGTGTGTTCGTGTACAACGGCAGCACATTGCCAGGTGTTCACAATGGCAAAAACATCGACATCACCACAGTGTTCGAAGCCATCGGTGCTTGCGCAGCAGGCAATATGAGTCAAGAAGAGCTCGGCGAGATCGAGCGCGCTGCGTGCCCAGGCGAAGGCGCATGCGGCGGCATGTTTACTGCCAATACCATGAGTTCAATTGCAGAGGCTCTCGGAATGAGCTTGCCCGGCACTGCGTCGCCACCAGCAATCGACAAGCGTCGTGAGTCTGATGCAGAGCGAGCCGGTGCGGCTGTGATGAATCTTGTTCGCCTTGGTATTTACCCGCGCGACATCATGACCAAAAAGGCTTTCGAAAACGCGATTGCAATGGTTAACGCACTCGGCGGATCAACCAACGCGGTGTTGCACTTGTTGGCTATCGCTAACGAAGCAGGCGTTGCACTTGATCTTGAAGATTTCAATCGCATCGCAGCAAAAGTTCCGCACATTGCTGACACCAAGCCGGGCGGCAAGTATCACATGACCGATATCGACCGCATTGGTGGCGTGCCTGTTGTGATGAAGCACTTGCTCGACGCAGGTTTGATGCACGGCGACGTAATGACATGCACAGGCAAAACGCTTGCTGAAAACATGCGCGACATGAATCCTGCATCACCTGATGGTGATGTTGTGCATCCATTGAGTAAGCCAATTCATGCTGAGGGCGGCATCAATGTGCTTACAGGTTCGCTCGCACCTCGCGGTGCAGTTGTCAAAGTTGCTGGTCTGACAAAAGATCAAATGACATTTGAAGGTCCTGCTCGAGTGTTCGACGGCGAAGACGGCGCGATGGCTGCTGTGATGGCGGGCGACATCAAGCCCGGCACTGTGATCATCATTCGTTACGAAGGTCCAAAGGGTGGCCCAGGTATGCGCGAGATGCTCGCAATCACCGGCGCACTCAAAGGCGTTGGTCGTGGATCAGACTGCGCACTCATCACCGACGGTCGCTTTAGTGGTGGCACGTGGGGTTTCTGTATTGGTCACGTTGCACCGGAAGCTACCGATGGCGGACCAATTGCGTTTGCACACGACGGCGACATTGTGCGCATCGATGTGCCGACAAAAACTCTTGACTTGATGGTGGACGAAAAAGTGTTGGCCGAACGACGCAAGGGTTGGAAGCCAAACCCTGCTCGTTACACGAGTGGCGTGTTGGCTAAATACGCCAAATTGGTGCAGGGTGCCGAGACCGGCGCGATCACCAACATAATTTCTTGATTTTTTCTGGTTTTAGGGAACTTTTCTTCAATTTTTGATGTCTGTATTGGGTTGGCATTGTTTTATGCCGGCATGACATCCCCTATCCATTGGAGAAATTCATGAAAATGACCACGAAGAAGGTGTTTGGAGCGGCAGTTGTTGCTCTCACCATGCTGGTTGCATCATGCGGATCAA
>JBIKZO010000016.1:0-20206 GCA_044354675.1 Ilumatobacteraceae bacterium
CTTCACCTCTGAGCCCTCTTGAGCATCGAGCAGTTCGACATGGACCTGTTGGCCCTTGGCGACCTTCTCTTGCTTGCCTCCGGATGCGATAATTGCGTACATAAGAAGTCCCTACTCTATCCCTTTGGTTACCAGTAACCCAACCACCGGTTGGGGGTTATTTAGTCAAGCATTGACAGATCGAGCGTAAATCCGCGACTGTCGCAAACTGCGCAGGCATCGGCAAAACTCGTCAACAATCCTTCTCCAATGCGTTTTCGGGTCATCTCCACAAGACCAAGTTCCGAAATCTCAAATACTTGAGTGCGAGTCTTATCTCGCGCAAGCGCATCTTTGAACGACTCAAGCACCTTGCGACGGTTTTCCCTGATCTCCATGTCGATGAAGTCAATGACGATGATGCCGCCAATGTCGCGTAAGCGCAATTGTCGCGCAATTTCTTCTGCCGCTTCAAGGTTGTTGTAGAAAACAGTCTCTTCCAGGTTTGACTTACCAACGTTTTTGCCCGTGTTGACATCGATCACTGTGAGAGCTTCGGTGTGCTCAATGATGAGCGAACCACCAGAAGGCAGCCACACTTTCTTGTCAAGCGCCTTGAGCAATTGCTCATGCACGCGATATTGCTCAAAGAGTGGAAGCTCGTCGGCTGCAGGGTTGTACAACTCGACACGATCGGCAAACTCTGGATTAAAGGCCTGGATGTAGTCGCGCACTTCAGCAAACAACACTGGGTCATCAATCACAACGCCGCGGTACTCACTTGTAAATTCCTCACGAATTACGCGCACAGCGAGCGGCGGCTCACGGTAAAGCAATGTTGGTGAGTTTGCTTTTTCTGCCGCACTACGAATTGCATCCCACTGAGCAAGCAGCCTGGTCATGTCTGTTGTCAGTTCGTGCTCTGTCGCATTCTCTGCGGCCGTACGCACGATAATTCCGTGCTGCTCTGGTTTGATTCGATCAAGAATTCCGCGCAATCTTCGGCGCTCGCCTTCTGGCAATCGCTTCGAAATTCCGTATGTTCGTGAATCTGGAATAAGAACAACAAAACGTCCAGGCAGCGACACTTCTTGTGTTAGACGACCACCCTTTGCGGCAATCGGATTCTTAGTCACTTGGCACAAAATCAACTGACGCGCTTTCAGCACTTGCTCGATGCGTGGGTCTGCGCCTTGTTCAACAACATCTTCTTTGTCAAACTGCACATCGCCGCGATACAACACTGCATTTTTTGGCGTGCCGATATCAACAAATGCGGCTTCCATACCTGGCAACACATTTTGCACGCGCCCCAAATAAATGTTTCCGTGAATCTGTGAGTCGTCGTCGGCTGGTCGCGATACATAATGCTCAATCAGGCTTCTGCCCTCAAGCATTGCAACTTGCGTGAAGTCTGGTCGCACTTGCACACACATCAGGTAGCGACCAACAGCCTTGCCATTGCGCTCTTTGCCCTTACGGCGCTCCATCAATTCTGCATCTGTGCCCGGTGTTGTATCACGGTCATCTGTGCGATTGCTTCGACCACGGCGGTTGCGTCCACCTCGTTTGCCCCCACGACGGCTCTTATTGCGCTCGCCAGATTCTGATGATTTGTCGGCGTTGTCGCTTTGCTGAGCACCCTGCTTCGATTGCTTGGCAGCCTGCACTGCAGGCGAGGTCGATTGAGCACTTGGTGGCGCTGGACGAGTGTCGCCAATCTGTGGCTTTCGCACCAAAGCCTCGCCTGCCACTTCGGCCGACATCATTCGACCCTCAGTTGGCGGGTCTGGCAGCTCAAGCGGCTGGCGCTGAACCCGAGGTGGCTGCTGGACGCGAACAGTGGTCAGCGTCTCGTTCTCGCCACCAAGATCATCAGTGTCATTTTCGTCGTCTTGGACGGAGTCGTTATGCGCCATGTTGCTATTTGCGGCTTGAGTTCGTGTGCCACTGGCACTTGTGCGATTGCGATTTCGGCCTCCGCGGCGACCACGACGGCGCTTTTTGGCAGCAGCAATTGCCGCAGTCGACTCTGGGCTGAGGGCAGGTCGCTGCGCGGCAGCGTTGCTGCTTGCATCACCATTTGGCGTGCTACTGGTCGGCGCGCCACCACTCGGTGCGTTGTCGACAGAATTGCCTGAATACTCGGGCACAGGTGCCCCTGGAACTACTTCACTCATGTCTTGCTCGTTTCCTTGATGAGATATCGCACCGAGGTGGCAGCATTGCCGTCCACGTGCAATATCGTCGCGGTCCAGCGCTTCGAAAGAGGAAGACTCGTCTTCGCACTCTCGGATCGCTATCGCGTGATCGACCTTGGGATGGGCAAATCGCCCGTCCTTACCCTTCAGGCTACCCCCTGACCACTTGTCAAGTGCGGCACTTTTGGGGCTTTGTCAGCCCGTCTTTGTCAGCCTGTCTATTCCAGGCGCCTCATATGCACGCTCTGCACAAGACCCACCATGATCCCCATCGCCAGCATGTGCGACCCGCCATACGAAACGAACGGTAGGGGCAATCCGCTCACAGGGGTCAGACCAAGGGTCATGCCGATGTTTTGAAATATCTGAAACGTCATCAATGTAAAAATTCCGCATGTCATATACAACCCAAAGCGATCTCGTGCCATCTGGGCAATTCGCCACACTCGCCACAACATCACGGCAAACAGCGCAATCACTACTCCTCCACCAAGCATTCCAAATTGTTCAGCAATCGCCGAAAATGGAAAATCGGTGAACTGCACAGGAATGTATTTGCCATTTGTTAGCGGGCCATCCAAATACCCCTTGCCAAAAAAACCACCGGTTGACACCGCACGTTTTGCAAATCGCACCTGCAGTACAACTGATTCAAGTGCTTTGTCGCGCGAGTCTTGGTTCAGCCACGAAACAAAGCGTCGCAATTGGTAAGTACCAATAAATCCGTTGACCATGACCGTGCCCATAGTTGCAATCGAGAGCCCGGTGATCATTAACAAATATCGGCGACGCGCACCAGCAACGAGCAAGATGCCAACGACACCAGCCACAATTACCGTTGCCGATCCAAGGTCGGGCTGCAGCAAAATGAGTGCAACAGGTGCACCAACGATGTACAGCGACATTACAAAGTGATGCCAATCAATCTTGGTGTCGCTTGCTTCACTGAAATAACTGGCAATCAATATCAGAATGATTGGCTTCACAAACTCGGCGGGTTGCAGCGAGAACGAAACAATCGGCACACTAAACGACAAACGCGCACCACCTCGCACGGCTCCGTACACGAGCACCAATACGAGCAACAGCATCGACCCGCCATACAACACACCAACTTGTGTTCTAAACCACTCATGACCAAGAGCCATCACGATCGCAGCAGCAGCAGCAGCAGCAATTATGTAACCAGCCTGGCGTTGTGTATAAAAATACGGATCAAACTCCTGATCGAGCAATCGCAAGTGCGTTGTCGAAAATACGTTGAACAAGCCGATGATCGACTGCAACGCAACGACCGCAATTAAAATCCAATCGATGTTACGAATCGGGTCTGCATAGCTGCCGCTAAAACCAAAAGTGCCGCTATTAGTCGGCTGACCAAGCCTGCGCTTCAATGTTTGCAACGACATCAGTCTCGACTATCCGATCGTCCGCCAGCCAAGCATGACGGATTACGCAAGTACGACGGTGGCGCGGCAATTCCACTCTGAATATTGAGCGGATCAGCAGCGATCACGCCGTCCATTTTGTACCGACCTGCAAGAGCCATAAATACACATTTCACAACAGGCGCCGCTGCCTGTGATCCGTATCCAGATTTCTCTAGATACGCAAATGCCGAATATGGCTGCAGCGGATCAAGGCTAAATGCACCAAACGCCGACGAGTCATTCCATGGCAAGTTGTTGAAGCCCTGCGCTGTTCCGGTTTTGCCAGCAATGGGAAGCACGTCATACGGGTACCCCTTAAACAACAACTCGCCTGTTGTCTTGTGGTAGTAATCAAAATTGACTCCAGGACCCCTAATTACGCGCGCCATCCCGCGCACGATTGGATCAAGTCGATCGCCGGTCATGTCTACGGTCCTGACCGGTTCTTGAGTATCAAAGCGCTCAACCACATTTGACAACGTAAGGTCAGCAACTCCAGGTGTTTTGTCGGGCGTTCCTGGCGCAAGCACTTCTTGTACGACGTGAGGTGTCAACAATTTGCCACCATTGCCAAGCACGCCATACGCGGCTGCAACTTGTACTGGAGTTGCTGACAACAAACCCTGACCAATTGAAAACAATATTTGATCGCCGACGTAGTACGCCTTTCCTGATTCTTCTGAAATAGCACCAATATCGGCCATTCGTTTCTTCAGTGCCTTACTCGGTATCGTGCCAGCAAATTCGTTTGGCAAGTCGATATTGGTTGGCGAGCCAAAACCAAACAGTCGCACCTGCTCTTCAAGAATTGGCTTATAGCCGCGCTCGGTCAAGATCTGCTCGCCAATTTTGTAGAAAAATGCGTCACTCGAGACCGCGAGCGCGTCTTCAACCGTTACGTTTCCAAATCTGCATGGCGAGCCCGTTGCTCGACACACAGCGTTTCTAAATACACACTTCACGCCCTGTTGACATCTGTCGCTTGGAATACTCTCCAGTTTGTAGGTACCGCGATCATCAAGCACATAGGTCGATCCGCCAGGCAATTGTCCAGTGTTCAACGCCGCATATGCAACGAATGGCTTAAATGACGACCCCAAGTTGTAACGACCAGAAATTGCGCGATTGACCAATATCGACAAGTCGGGGTCATCCGTTTGTGGAAACACTTGCGCAAATTTATTGCTCGATACTCCACCGGCAAACCAACGATTGTCAAATCTCGGATACGACGCCATCGCGATCACTTGACCAGTGTCGTGATTCATCACCACAACCGACCCAGCAGGAGCCTTGTAGTACACAGCGTCAGGAAAAAGTGGGTCAAGCGTGCCGTCGGGCAACCTCACGTTTCCAGCCTCAACACGACGGCGAAGTACGAGTTGCGTCTCAAGAGATTGCTCCGCAAATTGTTGTAGGCCCATGTCAATAGACAAGTGCAAGTCATTGCCAACAATTGGCTCCACTCGCTCAATCAACCGCAACAATTTTCCTTGTGCATTTACTTCATAACGCACGTAGCCAGGAGTACCACGCAAGATGGGTTCATATGATTGCTCAACTCCGTATCCACCCACGCGCTCATTTGGGTCGTATCCAATCGATTTGTAATACGCGAGAGTCTTTTGCAAGATTGCGCCGATATACCCAATGACATGACTTCCAATTGCGCCAAATGGATAATTACGCTTCCATTCCTCGCGCACATAGATGCCTGGATAATCCTCAATTCGCTCTGCCAAAAATAATGCTGTTTCCTCAGAGACATCTTCCTTCAATGGCAAAGCCTCAAGTGGTCCAAAACGCTTGTCTTCATACCTCTTGAACAACATTTCAATTGGCATTCCCAATGGACCTGACAGTCGCTGAAACATCTCCAGTCGATCGATCGGATCTTTCAACACCCCACGATCAATCGTCACTGTCAAAATACGTTTGTTATCGGCAACCACCCGACCCTTTGCATCAAAAATCCGTCCGCGCTCTGGCAACAGACGAATGGTTCGTGTGCGCACAGCAAGCACCACCGACTCATTGTCTTTGGCTTGCACCGCTTGCATAAACCACATTCGCACCGACAACGAACTCAACAGCACGACCGCCGCTACTCCAAGCGCGGTCAGTCTGCGTGAGCGATTATTAATTGCCACTGCGGCTACCCAACAAGCGATTCTTTAAGGGTCCAACGACACACCGGCAAGAGCAGCGGCGCAACAATCATTCCAGCGACCACCACAAACGCAACCACCGCGACAACGTGTGGTTGAAACCGTCCGCCGAAACCCACCATCGACTGCGCAAGTGGAAACGCCAACTCTCCCACTGCTCCAACGATTCCGATGGTGATGACTCTCGTCCACCACGTTGGCTCTCGAACAAAAAATGGCAAGAGCCCAGCCACGTATGCGGCCGCGCCAAACACCAACGACGCAAGGCCAAGTGGTGTTGACAATACGAAGTCATACATCACACCAATGATCAGACCAGAGATTGCTCCAATCTCCGACCCATAGATTGTTCCTGCAGACACTGCAAAGAGCAGCATCACAGGGATCATCACACCGAATGGTCGCATGTCATTCAACAACGTGGTTTGCAAACCGAGCAAAATTAACGACACCAATACCAACCGAGTCCAACGACTGGCCATTAATCGCAACAGTCTTTCGCTCACGGTGCCGTTCGCTCAGTGATCGGTTGATACAACAAGATGCGAACGAAACTTAAATTGCTCAAGTCGGCAACGATGTCGATCTCCAACAACGGTCCTGCTGTCCCGAGCCTCTCCTTCACTCGAGACACAGTTCCCACCACAATGTCTGGCGGCGCAAGACTGAGCGAACCGCCTGCCGTCACAATTGGCGACCCAGGCTGCACAACACCAAAGCGTTGAGCAGCGTCCACGAAACGCACCGTTGGCACACGCCCTGCGCCGCGTCCTTCCAAGATTCCGGTTTCACGTACTGACACATTGCTGCCAGGTGGAATTGTCAATGACGAAGAAATGATTGGAGTCCGTGGCGCGACGATTGAGCCTGGAGTAAAACCAGCAATGTTTGATGTTGCTGGCACGGTCGGAACAGTTATCAGTGGGTCGATCGTCACAGGCACCGAAACTATTGTCACCGCCGATGCTGGATCTTGAATTGGCACTGTCGTCACTGTGGTCTTTGGCGCGTTGATGATCTTGACGGATAGTGCATATTGCGGGTCGGTAATCAACATCACTACTGCGCGGTTTGAAAACACTTGGGTGATCTTGCCTACAAGACCAGCAGCATTGAGCACAGGCATCCCCACTTTGATACCACTCTCCGTACCTTGATCAATCTCGACGCTTTGTACAAAGTTGGATGGAGAGTCACCGATCACTTGCGCACTCACCGAGTTGATTCCTGCCAGTGTTGGTAATCCGTTTAGCGCAAGCAACTCTTGAGACAAGCGCACCGAAGCCGCAGCCGCTACTGCCGCACCTTCTTGTTGCGCGATCTTTTCTCGCAGCAGTTCATTTTCTGCTGTCACGTCGTTGTAGTGGGTAATTCCATACCACGCGTTTGTTGCAGGGCGCGTCACAACCCGCGCCACACTTTCGACTGGTCTAAACACAGTTCCAAATATCGACCGTAATGAATTTGTTGCCGAACTTCCCTGCAGATCGAGAGTCACCAAGATGATCGACGTCAACACAAGCAACACCATGATCCGTCTTGGCTTCATTGATCGAACAGCCACTAGGAAACCCTACGCAGACCTACTCGAACGAGGTCTGAGCAGTCAGACCTTTCATGGCTTCGATGTTGTCAAGAGTCATGCCGCAACCCAGCACCACCGAGAACAATGGCTCTGGTGCCAAAAACGCATGGATGCCCGTGTCGTATGTGACGCGCTCGGCAAGCCCGGTCAGCAATGCCCCACCACCCGACAGCGTAAGTCCGTGCCCGATGATGTCGGCCGCCAACTCTGGCGGTGTGCGCTCAAGCGTTGTCTTGATCGCATCAACTATCGCCGTCACGCCAGGATCAATTGCACTGCGTACATCTTCACTTGTCACCACCTGCGTGCGTGGCAAGCCAGTCAATGTGTCTCTGCCACCTACATCGGCAGTGAGTTCTTCTGCCAATGGCCACGCTGAACCGAGTTGCAGTTTTACTTCTTCGGCAGTGTTCTCACCAACATCCAACGAAAACTCGGTTCTAAACATGTCGACGATTGCTTGGTTCAGTTCGTCGCCAGCAACACGCGCCGAATACGCGGTCACAATGCCACCCATCGAAATCACTGCGACTTCTGTCGTTCCACCGCCAATATCCACGATCAAACTCGCGCTCGGAAGATGCACTGGAAGTCCGGCGCCAATTGCTGCAGCCATTGGTTCTTCAATGATGTACACCGGTCGTCGCGCACCAGCAAACTCTGCGGCCTCTTGCACTGCGCGGCGCTCGACGCCAGTAATTTCGGAAGGCACACAAATAATCATTCGTGGCTTATTCCATCTGCTCGTGTGCACTTGTTGAATGAAATAGCGAAGCATCTTTTCGCACACATCAAAATCGGCAATCACTCCGTCTTGCAACGGGCGCACCAAACGAATATTTTGTGGAGCACGTCCCCACATTCGCTTGGCCTCAAAGCCAACGGCTACGAGTTCACCTGTTCGGCTGTCAACAGCCACCGACGAAGGTTCATTGAGTACGACTCCTTCGCCCTTTACATACACAAGTGTGTTGGCGGTGCCCAAGTCGATGGCGATGTCACGTCCTAACGAAAGTGCGCCTCCACCAGCCATGCTTTGGTCTCCTTAGCGCGCCAGCATCAAGGCTGAGCACGCGGTTAATACTCAAATCCTACCTAACCGTATTGATCAATCAGGTTCTACAAATTTGGAAAGAAGATCCCAATTTCGCGTGCTGCAGAGGCTGCTGAGTCACTTCCGTGAATCAGGTTTTCAGTAAACATCGTGCCGTAATCACCGCGGATGGTGCCGGGTGCTGCAGCCTTCGGATTCGTTGCACCCATCATCGTGCGCAACACTTCCCACGCATCTTCTGGTCCTTCGACAACAAGTGCCACCACTGGACCTCGCGACATGAAGGCCACGAGCTCTGGGTAAAAACCCTTGCCCTTGTGCTCTTCGTAATGGCGCTCCAAAATTGCAGCATTCAACGTGCGCAATTCCATTGCCACAATTTTTAGACCTTTGGTTTCAAACCTTGAAAGAATGCTTCCAACGAGACCGCGCTCGACTGCATCTGGTTTGAGTAGGACAAGTGTTTTAGTGCTCATCCCTACAGTTTACGGCGCAGGAAGGTCCGAGCACTACCTACGACATACAAACTTCCTGCCACGAGCACAGCATCTTCTTCGCGAGCGATATTTAATGCTTTATCGCACGCCGCCTCAACCGTCTCGCACGCTACAACTTGCTCGCAACCCATTTGCTTTGCAGCGCTTGCCAGATCATTCGCGCCGATACCGCGTGGAGTTGGCGCTGTACAGCAAATCACAGCATCAAATTCATCTGCACGCAATGCCGAAAGCAACATTTGCGGATCTCGACCCTTAAGTGCTCCAACTACCAATATTCGTTTTCCTTCTGGAGAAAAATCATCAAAAAACACCTGAGCACACACATCGGCACCTGCCGGATTATGTGCACCATCAATCACTACGAGAGGTGCACGACCAAGCACTTCAAATCGTCCAGGCATTCTTACTGCCGCAAAACCTTCACGCACCACTTCAATATCCAGCACATTGCCAAAAAATTCCTCTACCGCCGTCAATGCGATTGAAGCGTTATCGCCCTGATGTTGTCCGTGCAGCGGCAGCGGCAACTCTTTATACACAGCCCGCTCTGTGCGCACATCGATCATGCGTCCACCAACGGCCAATTCGTTTTCTGAAATTTCGAAGTCGTTGCCTCGAAGCAGAACCGCAGTCGATTCGGCAGTATTCCAAATTTCGCGTAGTTCTTCGTTGGTGTCGCCCACGATGAGCACACTTCCAGGTTTCGAAATGCCAACTTTCTCAAATGCAATATCTTCTAGTCGTGGTCCAGCAAATTCTGTGTGGTCCAAAGCAATGTTGGTAATCACTGCTACAGATGAATTGACAACGTTGGTTGCATCCCATCTTCCGAGCATTCCCACCTCAATCACTGCTACATCAACAGCGGTGTCGGCAAAATACCGAAAGGCTGCGGCGGTCATGACTTCAAAATACGAAGGTCTCACTCCACCAATTACTTCAATGTCGGCGATGGCGGCAACGCAATCAGCAAAGTCAGGCTCGCTAATTGGTTCGTTATTGCGCGATATTCGTTCAGTCAAGGTTTCCAAATGCGGGCTCGTATATGTACCAACTTGCAGACCATGAGCGATCAGCAGTTGCGTAATGATCTGTGTAGTTGAACCTTTGCCGTTGGTGCCAGTGATATGGATAACTGGGTAGCTCAAGTGCGGCTGACCCATCAAATCCATAAAGGTCTTGATGTTGTCTAGCGATGGAGACTCGACGCGACCAGTTTTTTCGTAGCTGGCGTGCTCGTCTAAATAGTTGAGTGCCTCACCGTATTGCATAATGCGCAGGCTAGTTCTTAAGAAGCAGCACGGCGCTGACGAGTAACGCGTGTATTTCGCATCACTAGTTCAGGACTCGACTTCGTAGCAATTGATTTTTCGTCAAACACCACACGTGCAACGTCGGTGCGACCAGGTATTTCGTACATCGTGTTGAGCAATACTTCTTCCAAAATTGCGCGCAACCCGCGAGCACCAGTGCCTCGATGCAACGCTTGTTCGGCAATTGCTACAAGAGCTGCTGGTGTTATTTCAAGTTCAATATCTTCAAACTCAAAGAACTTTTGGTACTGCTTGAGCAGTGCATTCTTTGGCTCGGTCAAAATAGAGATCAACGCTGCCTTATCCAGGCTGTGTACTGCACCAACCATCGGCAATCGACCAATGAACTCCGGAATCATTCCAAACTTCAGCAAGTCTTCTGGCAATACCTGCGCAAACAACTGACCAGGATCCTTCTCTGCTTTCGAGCGCACCTCAGCATGGAAACCGACACCCTTATGACCAATGCGATTTTCAATAATTGTGTCGAGACCAGCAAACGCTCCGCCAACAATAAACAGCACGTTTGTCGTGTCTATTTGAATGAACTCTTGATGTGGATGTTTGCGACCACCCTGTGGTGGCACCGAAGCAACCGTGCCTTCAAGAATCTTGAGTAACGCTTGTTGAACACCCTCGCCCGAGACATCGCGGGTGATCGAAGGGTTCTCGCTCTTACGCGCGACCTTGTCGATTTCGTCTATATATACGATGCCCATCTCGGCACGCTTCACATCAAAATCGGCAGCCTGCAGCAACTTGAGCAAAATGTTCTCAACGTCTTCACCTACATAGCCAGCCTCGGTCAGTGCGGTTGCGTCGGCAATAGCAAATGGAACATTGAGCAGTCTGGCGAGCGTCTGAGCCATGTGTGTCTTGCCACAACCGGTTGGTCCGAGCAGCAAGATGTTGCTCTTTTGCAGTTCGACTTCGTCGCGACGAGCATTGCCCGAATTTTTGTATTTAATACGGCGATAGTGATTGAACACCGCAACGGCCAAAACTTTCTTTGCTTGTTCTTGGCCAACGACATACTCATCCAAAAATGCGCGGATGTCGCGTGGAATTGGAAGTTCTTCTAAACCAACTTCGGCAGCCTGACCAAACTCTTCATCAACAATCTCGTTGCACAGCTCGATGCACTCGTCGCAGATGTGTACACCAGGACCAGCAATAAGTTTCTTGACTTGCTTTTGCGACTTGCCGCAAAAAGCACACTTGATTAGTTCGGCTGTATCACCAAATTTTGCCATGAGTCAGTTTCCGGTGCTCAGCGAATCGGGCCCGTGCGGTCGGCATGTGTGCGAGCAGTGATGATCTCGTCAATCACTCCGTATTCAAGAGCAGCAGGTGCTTCGAGAACAAAATCGCGATCGGTGTCGTTGTGCACGCGCTCAACCGACTGACCGGTGTGCTCTGCCAAAATTCCTTCGAGTAACTCGCGCATCCGCAAAATTTCGCGTGCTGCCAACTCGAGGTCGGTCACTTGGCTGTAGCCAACTTGACCATATGGCTGGTGCAACAAAACTCGTGAGTGAGGCAAAGCCAGGCGCTTGCCCTTCGTGCCAGCGGCAAGCAACACAGCAGCAGCCGATGCAGCCTGACCAAGGCAAATGGTTGCAATGTCATTCTTGATGAATTGCATGGTGTCGTAAATGGCAAACAGCGCCGTGATATCTCCACCGGGACTATTGATGTAGATGTTGATGTCTTTGTCGGGGTTTTCGCTCTCGAGGTGAATCAACTGTGCGCAGATGAGGTTGGCAATCGTGTCATCAATCGGAGTGCCGAGGAAAATAATGTTCTCTTTGAGCAACCTGCTGTACAAGTCCGACGTGCGCTCTCCACGGCTGGTCTGCTCGGTGACATTGGGAACGTAATAGTTCCGCATCACATTTTCTTCACGCATCACGCCGTCTCCCTGCAAAGTATCTAGTCGACAGCCAATTGCACCGCCGACTAACTAATTCCTAGAAACTAAATAGTAGTTGCAAGGCCTGCTTATTCGGTGGAATTCCCTTGTGACTCATCACCAAAGAGGTCATCAGCATTGATTGCATTGCCCTCTGGGTCTACCAGGGTCGAATTGCGCAACAACCAATCAACGGCTTGCGATTTGTGAATTTGGGCTGCCAGTTCGGTCAATGCATCGTTGTCTTGGTAGGCCTTGCGCACTTGATTGACCTTGCGGCCAACTTGCAGCGCAATGCGCTCAATTTCTCGTTCGATGTCATCTTCGCTGGCGGTAATCGCTTGGGCAACAGCTACTGCACGCAGTGCAAGATCAACCTTCACTGCTTTTTGCGACTCGGTGCGCAAATTTTCAATGAAGCCCTCTGTACTTTGACCAGTTGCAGACAACCATTGATCAATCGAAACACCTTGCGACTGAAACTGTTCGACAGTGTTGCGCACTCTTGCCTGCAAATCGCTGGCAATCATTGCTTCAGGAATTTCAATCGTCACGAGTTCTGCCAAAGCAGCAGTGGTGCGCTCAACAAACACGCTCCGTGTTTGATTGAGTTTGATCTCCTCAAGGCGCTTGCGCAACGAAGCCTTCCACGCATCAACTGTTTCAAATTCCGAAACATGCTCAGCGACCCACTCATCGGTCAATTCATCGAGCACCATCTCTTGCACTTTTTTCACAACCACTGTCATCTCTGCAATGTCGGTCGTTCCATTTGGCGCTTCAGAATACGAAATGGTCGAGCCCAACTTTTCACCGGTCAATTTCTCGTCGAAGCTTGCAGACACCCAACCCTTGCCAACTTCGTACGCCCAGTCTTCAACGTTGAGTCCTGGCACCGGAGTACCTTCGCGAGTTCCGCTCAAGTCGAGCGACACATGGTCGCCTTTTGCAATGGCACGATCAACATCCTTCAACACGCCATGTCGTGAACGCTCAGACTTCATCGCATCTTCAACGTCTTCCTCTTTAACTAGCAGCGCTGGAAGTTCGATACGCAGGCCGTTGTAACCAGGCACAGTCACAATTGGTCGCACTTCACACGTTGCATCAAAACTGACGACGCCATCTTCTTCGCCCTTGGTCACTTCAATCTGCGGGGTCGCAATCAGGTCAACATCATGCTCGCGCACGGCTTGTGCCAAATACTCTGGGATGGAATCTTGAATCGCTTGCGACCTTGCGGCGCCAAGTCCGATCTGGGCTTGCAATAATTGTCGCGGAGCCTTGCCTTGGCGAAACCCTGGAATACGGATCTCATTTGCGATTTTGCGGAAGGCCTTATCGATATTTCGATCGAATTCGACCTCGTCAATTTCCACTGACAGTTTGACTTTGTTGCCCTCGAGGGTCTCAATGATGCTTTTCACAGAGCGCAAAGTGTACCCTTTTCAGTTGTGACAGCCTCATGGAAACCACATTCACTTGCAACGCCGCATGCCGGCCAGATCGACCTTAAAAACGGCGACAAAGTACAGCTCACGGTCGAGCGCGATGGGCTCCCTGTAGGCAGCGAGGGCAAGGTCATTTTGGCCAACGGATTCAATTGGTTGCGCTATCGCGTGCGTTTTGCTAACGGCACCGAAATTGGCGATCTTGACCACCGCAGCATTGCACCTGTCGGCAAAACTGCTCGCCGTCTTGAGCGCGCCGCCAAGCGCGCTTCATAAAACGCAGCGTTTTGCAACTCGTAGTACCGTTCGCGCTATGACATCTCCGAACGATCTTCGCAACCGATTTCCTGGCGCACGCAACGACTGGGCTCGGTTCGATGGGCCAGCAGGCACGCAGATGGTTGACTCGGCGATTCGTGCAATGAGCGACTTCGCTTCTGGCGGATCAAATGCCAACACCGGTGGATACTTTTCTTCTGCCAACGACTGCGATGATCTACTTGACCGCACGCGTCAAGTTGTTGGCACATTGTTTGGCGCAGATCCAGAGGGCATTTGCCTCGGCGCCAACATGACGACGATGACGATGGCGTTCACTCGTGCAGTTGCACGCACTCTCAAACCTGGTGACAGAGTTGTTGGAACCAAACTCGACCACGATGCCAACGTCTCGCCATGGCGCATTGCATGCGAACTCTCTGGCGCTGAGCACGTGCTTGCGCCGTTCAGCACCACAACATTCATGCTCGACACCGAAGCAATGCTCAAGATGATTACCCCCAACACCAAATGGGTTGCCATCACTGGCGCATCCAACTTGCTCGGCACTGCGCCACATCTCAAACCGATTATCGATGCAGCACATGACGTCGGAGCACGAGTTTTTGTAGACGCCGTTCACCTAGCCGTGCACCAACCAATCAATATTGCTCAACTTGGCTGTGATGTGTTGGCCACATCGCCATACAAGTGGTACGGACCCCATGCAGGAGTACTTTGCGTTAATCCTGACTTACTCAATTCATTACCTGTTGCCAAGGTTCGTCCAGCCGAAAACGTTGGACCCCGCAGGTTTGAAACTGGTACGCCAAACTTTGAAGGTATTGCAGCAGTCGAGGCTGCTGCACGTTTCTTGCTCGAAGAAGACATGCAAAAAATCATGACGTATGAGAACGACATTTTTGCGCCGCTACTTTCTGGATTGCTCGCAATCGACAACGTCAAGGTCTGGGGCATTCCCGCTCTCGAAGGAAGAACTCCTACTGTCTCTTTCACCATCGACGGTCACCATCCCGACCATGTTGCCCAAGTGCTTGCCGATGCTCGCATCGCAGTTTGGTCCGGCAGTTCGTATGCAGTTGAAGCCGTAGATCAGCTCGGACTGACCGAAAGTGGTGGCGTTGTGCGTGCAGGAATCACGAGATATGTCAACAGCGACGATGTTTCACGATTGCTGCAAGTTGTGACTTCGCTCGCGTCGCATCACTAGTTCGCATCGCTAGGATTACCAAAGTCCGGGGAGTGGCGCAGTTGGTAGCGTGCCTGGTTTGGGACCAGGAGGCCGGGGGTTCAAGTCCCCCCTCCCCGACAAAGTAGTTAAGATACAGTTCGCTAATAGCTATGACACTCCAAGCCCACAATCCCGAGATCGACAACGCCAAATACGTTTCGTTTGTCTCGTTCCGCAAATCTGGCCAACCCGTTGCCACTCCGGTTTGGATTGCGCCATTTGAAGATGGGTACGGCTTCACAATCGAAAGCACGTCGGGTAAAGCAAAGCGACTCGCCCATACTTCTCGAGCAACCATTCAATCTTGCAATGTCAAAGGAGTGATTACTCCTGGTGCAACCATCTATAACTGTCAGGCATCACTTGTATTGCACCACCGCGCAGAAGAAGTACGCGATGCAATTGCGCACAAATACGGTTTCACCTACAAAGTGTTTTCAATCTATTTGTGGTTTACTTCCCGTTTTGGAAAGTCAAAAGGACTTCCTGAGGCTGCAGTGATTCTAAAAATCACGCCGTAAAGAATTAACGAATAACTGGATACTTCGTCGACTTCGACGACATTGCATCAAGAACATCGACTATCGGCCGCACACCGATCCCGACCGAATCAGGCACATCGATGTAGCCATCGCGCAACACAAACGGTTCGGTCACATCTTGTGTGAAATATCTTGACGAAGCCGATGTATCACCCGGCAACGTAAAGCCTGGCAATGCAGCGAGTGCCAAGTTTGCAGCACGACCAATGCCGGTTTCCAGCATTCCCCCACACCACACGGGCACGCCACGCGACACACACAGGTCATGAATCTTTTTGGATTCCAAATATCCACCAACACGCCCTGGCTTGATATTGATGATTGAACACGCACCAATATCAATTGCGCCACGAGCAACATCAAAAGTTGTGATCGACTCATCCAAACAAATAGGAGTTCCAATCTTCTTGCTCAGTTCCACATGGCCAATCAAATCTTCTTCCGGTAGCGGTTGCTCAATCAACAGCAAGTTGAATTCATCAAGCTTTGCAAGGTGCGATGCGTCATCAATCGTATATGCGGAGTTTGCATCCACCTGCAACAACATCGCATCACCGAATGCTTCGCGCACGGCACGCACTCTCTCAATATCTAGGCCAGGCTCAATTTTGAGTTTGATACGCACATACCCTTGCGCGAGATATCCGCTTACCGTTTCCAAGAGTTCTTCAGTCGTTGACTGGATACCCACCGATACACCAGATGCAACTCGGGTTTGTGTTGCTCCCAAAAACGTTGCAAGTGACATCTTTTTGCGGCGCAATTGATAATCGAGAAGTGCTGTCTCTACTGCTGCTTTGGCCATGAAATTCCCACGGATACTTGAAGCCGCTACCACGAACTCCTGAGCCGTCATGGTCGGAGTAATCATCGGCAACAAATACCTCGTGATCACTTCGTTGCAGCCATCAACATATTCACTCGAGTACAGCGGTGCAGCCATTGCCACGCACTCACCCCAACCCTCTTCGTCGTTGCCAACAACATGCACATACAACAGTTCGCGATCGACTTCCACCCCAAATGAAGTACGAAATGGCGAAACGAGATTGATATGCGCTCGCCTTATCTCAATGTGTTCAATCGTCATAACACTCCATCTGTTTCATCTAGTACATACGCAAAATCTCGACTTAATCCCACGACGCTCAACCCTGCAAGTTGTGCAGATTCAAACGCTGCTCGCTGCCGGGCCCTCCACCCATCAGACTGCACCCGATCAGTCTTGCGTAATTGTTCAATGTCGACTGGTGTCTCGATAACAACTGCAGTCTTTGATGGTTCAACAAAACTGTTTCCAAATGGTGCATCAACCCCTGCTACATCCCATCGCACCAACACCCGATCGCTCTGCTCGCCAGCATTGATGCCGTCGTCCAATTCACCATAAAAGTTTTGGTGATACCCAAGCACTCGTGCACCCAGTTTGACCAGATTGAAATGCGCGTTACGTCGCACAAGTGGATCAAAGGTCCAGGTGATGCTGTCAAAACCATTTTCTTTTGCCCAGTGCCATTGATGCCTCTTGATCATCTCGCCAATGCCCATGCCCACAAATTCGGGCAACACTCCCGTTGCATGCGAATGAAGGTTTGGGCCAATCAATCCCGGTAACGCCCTACCTACAAGAGCAAAGGCCGCCCCAACCACCCTGCGCGTATCACCACTACCTATATATATGACACTTCCGTAGCCGCCGTTGTGCAGGCTTGCAGTCATGATCTCAGGCGAAACCATTGATTTCACGTCCCAGACCTTGTCAAACAGCTCCGCAATCAAAGCTGAATCCGCAGCCGTATGAGCAACGCGAATCTCTATTCGCCCCATTTGCTCGGGCTCGCTTGGGCTGACTGAACTTTCCATTGGTTAAAACCCTACCGATCAGCCAAGATGGTAGGTATGCCCGTCACCGTCACCATTGTTGATCACCCAATCGCAGCCGAAGCCCTCACCAACCTGCGCGACCAAAATTCTTCCAACCAAGTCTTCCGCGCCGAGATGCGCAGGCTTTCTCTCATTGTGATCGCCGAAGCCACACGATCGGTGCCGACGCGAAAGGTTCGAGTCACGACCCCGCTGTGCGAAACAGATGGCATTCAAATCGCACAACGACCTGTGCTCGTTCCAATCCTTCGCGCAGGTTTAGGCATGTTGCCAGCAGCGATGGAGCTCTTGCCAGATGCCGACATTGCAGTTGTCGGCGTGCAACGCGATGAAGTCACTCACGAACCAAGTGAATACGTTGCAAAACTTCCCGCGCGTCTAGACGGCCGTCACTGCATCGTGCTCGACCCAATGCTCGCAACTGGTGGCTCACTCGAGCATGGTTGCAAAATTCTTGCCGCTCGCGGAGCGCCGCAACCACTCACCATTGCATGCGTGCTTGCCGCACCTGAAGGTATTGCCTACCTCGAGAAATCTGGAATGAACTTACACATCGTTACTGCTTCGGTTGACGAACGACTCAACGAACATGCATTCATTGTGCCGGGTCTTGGCGACGCAGGCGACCGTCAATTTGGTCCGCCAAACTGAGTGCAGTTTCTCGTTAGCCAAAAAAAGTATTGGCAACGTCTTCAAATTGCGCAAGGTCTATCGTGCGTATTTTTCCTGCCGTAACGAACATCGATTCACGCTCAATCCGATCACCGCGCAACACCACCATCTGACCAAAAGCTCTGTCGCGCACTGCATCAACCGCGGCCAAACCAAAACGTGTTGCAAGCACACGGTCATAACTTGTTGGAGTGCCACCCCGCTGCACATAGCCAAGTTGCACAACGCGAGAGTCATATCCTGTGCGCGCACTAATCGCCGGTGCAATTACATGCGCAATGTCGCCGAGCCGTTCACGCCCGTACAAATCCTGTTGACGTTCTGGCAACACCAACTCGTTGTCTCCCAACTCGCTCAGTGGCTTCGCACCTTCTGCCACAACTACAACTGATGCATACCTTCCGCGATCATGACGATGCGCCACCACATCTGACAATTTGTTGATATCAAAAGGCACTTCAGGAACAAGAATTGCGGTTGCCCCTCCAGCAATTCCTGCGTGCAGCGCAATCCAACCAGCATCGCGACCCATCACTTCCACGACCATCACACGATCATGACTTTCTGCCGTTGTGTGCAATCGATCAATTGCATCGGTGGCGATTTGCACCGCGGTGTTAAAACCAAATGTGGTGTCGGTGCCAACTACGTCATTATCGATCGTCTTGGGCACACCAACTATCGGCAACCCATGTTGTTCCGACAATATGGATCCAACAGTGAGTGAGCCGTTACCCCCGATCACCACGAGTGCCTCGATAGCCAAATCTGCAAGCGAGCGTTTCACACGATCCACCCCGTCACCCGTTTCGAGTGGGCTCCCACGACGAGTTCCAAGAATTGTTCCGCCGCGTGGAAGCGTTCCCCGCACACTCGCATCATTCAGCACAACTCCGCGTTGCTCCATGACGCCATCCCAAGCGTCATAGAAACCAAAAACTTCGGTGTCCTCATCGAGCGTGGCCTTACGCACGATTGCACGAATGACCGCGTTGAGCCCAGGGCAATCTCCGCCGCCAGTCAACACACCAATGCGCATCACTTCAGCCTACGAGTAGTTGTCAGAACGAATTCTGATGTGACTTGTGCTCGCAGTAAAACTATTCAACTCGCTATTTTGTACTATGTCTGGCATGACGAAGACTGCTTCAAAATCATCAGCAAAAACCTCGACAAAGACTGTTTCCAAGCCGAGCGAGACGGTGCTCAAGCGCGATGTACAGAACATGCGTACCGAGCTTGCCGACCGCCTGCTCACCCTGCGTGCCAAACACGATCTCAGCCAGGCCCGCCTTGCCGAATTGGCAGGAGTCGACCGCAAGACCATTAACCGCATAGAAAATGGCCATTTTTCGCCCGCCCTCGACACCCTTGTGCGGCTGAGTTCCGCCCTCGCCGTCACTCCTGCCAGCCTGCTAAAGGTCTGAACCTAAACGAGCGTTGAATGGTGGGTGAACGAAAGTTGACAACCCCCCTCCGGTTGTGGATAAGGTACTCCATACCAATTACCTAACAGGGGGAAGTACATGTCAGAAGTAAATGAAATGGTCCAAGAAGTAGCAACAGCAGGAATTTCGCGTCGTCATTTCGTGCAAGGTGCCGCTGCGGTTGCAGCAGGTGCAGCACTTCCAATGACACAGATTCTTGGAAGCTCTTCAGTAAGCGCCGCTGGCAAAGTTTTCAGATATGCATCGCAAGCGCAAGAAGGACCAGCAGCGCCTTGGATGACAAAAGGTGGATCGCTCGGCATTCTCAATGCAGTTGGAGCATGGCTTATTGATGTTTCTCCATCGGGTGAACTCGTACCAAGTATCGCTACAAAGTGGAAGGGTTCGAACGCAGGTATGACCTGGACCTTCACAATTCGCACTGACGCAAAGTTCCATGATGGTTCTGCGCTTACAGCAGACGATGTTGTTTACACGTTTAAGTCGCACCTCGACCCAGCCAATAAATCACAGTCGGCAGGGAAACTTGGTGATTGCACTTCAGAGGGCATCGTAAA
>JBIKZO010000087.1:0-6073 GCA_044354675.1 Ilumatobacteraceae bacterium
TCGGTAATGGTGCTCAATCAATCCGAGTCGGATTACCCGTGGATCAAAACGCGTTCGCAACTTGTCAACGAATACCAAGTTTCCACGGCTCTTCGACATCTTGTGACCATCCATCGACACCATCGCAACATGCATCCAGTGCTTCACGAACTGTTCGCCCGTCGCCGCTTCCGACTGGGCGCGTTCGCATTCGTGATGAGGAAAAATTAGATCGCTGCCACCACCATGCAGGTCGATCGTTGTACCCAATTCGCGCAATGCGAGCGCGGAGCATTCAATATGCCAACCAGGTCTGCCCGCTCCCCACATGGTTTCCCAAGATGGTTCGTCTACTGCCGATGGATGCCACAAAACAAAGTCGAGTGGATGACGCTTATGTGGGTCTTCCACATTGCCTCCGCGTTCGCGAGCGAGTTCAATCATCGTTTCTTGCGAATAATGCGAAATCTCCCCGAAGGTTTTGGACTGAGTGACATCGAAGTACACGGAGCCACCCGACTGATACGCAAAGCCCTTGTCGATCACCATGCCGATGAATCCACGAATGTCGGAGATGGCTGACGACGCACGCGGCGTCGAATACATCGGCAATACTCCGAGCGCTTCCATGTCGGCGGTGAAGCGAGCCTCTTCCCCTGCTGCTAAGTCCAGATAGTGCACACCCAATTCGCGTGCCTTAGCGAATAGCGGGTCGTCAACATCAGTGACGTTGCGTACACACTTCACTTCATGACCAAGGTCAATTAATCGGCGAATCAAGATGTCGTAACTGATGAATGTAAACGCATGGCCGAGATGTGTTGCGTCATACGGCGTGATACCGCACGTGTACATCAATACCTTGGGTCCTGGTTCAAACGGAACCACCGATTGTTTGGCGGTGTCGTAGAGATGCATTACGAAATCTTCAAATTCCGTCCACTTACGGGATCAACATCAGGCAAGCCCGTCATGCGTGGCGCAACACGCGTCTTGTACCGCACATTCATCTGCAGCATGACGGCAGTGAAAGCCTCGAGCGCAAGAGCATTCGATAATCTTCCCGTGTTCAGCGGTCGACAACCAGGGATTTTTTCAACAATGTCGCTCACAGTTTCGATTGCTTCAGGATGATCCGAGCAAATCAACACATCGCTGTCGACGTGATGATTGAGATTGCCAAGCTCTTTTGCAGGCAAGTGCTGCAGTGCGGCAACAACTTTGCTGAGAGGAATTTCGGCTTGCACGTGAGCAGCAATGCTTCCACGAGGTGGAACGAGCGGTTGAAACTCTTTGCCAACCTTGACCAACGCATTAGCCATGGTGATCACGATTTTTCCAGCCAGTTGTTTCGCATAATCACCAACAATCGTCGCGGTGGAATCCCAAGGGGTTGCAACGACGACAAGATCGCAATTCACTGCGTCAACGTTGTCACCACCCTGAATCGTCAATTTGTGGCTTGGCCAGAGTGATTGCAACTCTTTCACCTTCTCGGTTGATCGAGCCCTATCTCGTGACCCGATCACAACGTCGTAGCCAGCCCTGTCTAGGCGAAGTGCAAGTCCACTGCCAGCAGGCCCGGTGCCTCCAATTATTCCTATTTTCATCCAACGAGCCTGCCACAAACACCCCCCAACAACTACCGTTGATGGCATGGGAATTTTGGATGGCAAGAAGATAGTGGTCACAGGGGTGCTTACTGATGCTTCGTTGGCCTTCGGGGTAGCCCAACTGGCTCAGCGCGAAGGCGCCACAGTTCTCTTGACTGGTGCAGGCCGTGGTCTTTCGATCACCGAGCGAACCGCTCGCAAGCTCGACACCCCAGCCGAAGTTGTTGAGTTTGATGTGACTGTGCCCGAACATGTGGAGAGCGCACGTGCCGGGGCAAAGCAACATCTCGGCAGTGTTGACGGCGTGCTTCACGCAATCGGTTTTGCCCCCGCGGTGTGTTTGGGCGACGACTTCATGGCTGCGCAGTGGAACGACGTTGCCGTTGCGATGCAGATTTCTGCCTACTCACTCAAAACACTTGCGGATGCTTTCGTGCCACTGATGTCATCAGGTGGAAGTTTTGTTGGCCTTGACTTCGACAACACCGTTGCATGGCCTGCATACAACTGGATGGGCGTCGCCAAAGCTGCACTCGAATCCACCAGCCGGTATCTCGCCAAAGAACTGGGTGGAAAGAATATTCGCTGCAACCTTGTTGCTGCTGGGCCGATCAAAACAATGGCCGCAAAATCGATTCCAGGTTTCCAAACATTTGAAGATGTGTGGAGCGAACGCGCACCACTGGGATGGGACGTCAATGACTCAACGGCTGTTGCGCGCGCTTGTGTCGCGCTGCTGTCCGATTGGTTTCCGGCCACAACCGCTGAAGTGATTCATGTGGATGGTGGCTATCACGCAATGGGCGTGTAAATGCAAAAATTCGCAAGGCGTGCTGCCGCACATGTGCTCGCCCTATCATTCGTTGCTACGAGCGCGTTCGTTGTTTTAAGCACGACTGTTCTCGCTCTCGCTCTCGACTCAACAACGTCATTTGCTGCAACTGGTGGCGACCCACTGCTCGATCAACAGTGGGGATTGACCGCAATTGGCGCACCATCTGTGTGGAGCGTTACTCGCGGTGCGGGAATCACCGTCGCAGTAATTGACAGCGGCAGTGGCCCGCACCCCGACCTCGATGCCAACCTTGATGCTGGTCGCACAATGTTCGGATCAATCGACAGTGTTGGTGTGTTGGACATCGACAATGCTGGTCACGGATCACACGTAGCGGGCATCATCGCAGCAGTTGCCAATAATGCAATAGGTGGCTCAGGTGTTGCACCGCAATCCCGCATCTTGCCAATCAGAGTGTTGGACGCACAGGGGTCTGGAGATTCCAAAGATGTTTCCAAAGCAGTTCGCTTTGCCGTGGACTCCGGCACAAAAGTGATCAATCTTTCTCTTGGAGGCGCAACCGAGAGCACGTCACTTACTGCAGCGATTCAGTATGCAGTCGATCGAAATGTTCTCGTCGTTGCTGCAGCAGGCAATGGTGCGGCGGATTCGCCACCCAAATGGCCAGCAGCAAGTGATCTCGCACTGGCAGTGACTGCCGTAGACCGCAACAACAGCGTTACTTCATTCGATCAACGAGGCGATTACATCGACCTCGCTGCACCAGGGGCTTCAATCCTGTCTACAGCCAGCAATGACTACAAAATTCAGAGCGGCACCAGCATGGCTGCAGCGTTCGTCACCGGTGCAGCAGCATTGTTGTTTGCTGCACAACCTTCAATAACCGCAGCCCAAGTGCGCGACGTACTGCAACGAACCGCCACCGACATCGGCGCACCCGGGCGCGACACAACGTTTGGTTATGGCCTCATCAACTTGGTTGCTGCTTTCGCCGAACTCGATGTGATGTTTCCAAAAATCATCACCGTATCGCATACCACCGAGGGACATGTTGGCGCGTTTGCAATAGGTACAGCATCTACTTCTTTGGCTACCGCCACCAGTCAGTGGTATCGATGCACGGCTCCAGGAGAAGCAACTACAAGCAAGCCTCTAGATTGCTCCGCCATCACCAACGCCGTTGCTGTCAACTATCAATCGACCGTTAAAGACCTACGCAAGTTTCTTCGCTACTCAGTGACTACAACGAGTGGTCTTAATGGATCCATCTCAAGCACCTATTTCTCGGCAACAACCATTCCCGAATCTGGAGCATGGATCACGACCTCCACTATTTCTGCCAAGACAAAGACACCATTAAACGAATTGCTTCGCAGCCCTTCGAAAGGCACACGAACCTTCAAGGTCATCAACGGTTCGTGCAAGTTGCGTAATTCTGCACTCGTTGCTCCTGCAGTGCCTGGAGTGTGCACTCTCAAAGTTTCAATAGCCGCAAAAGCGCCATTCCCAACATTGGGATTCACCACAATCATCACCGTTTCTTAACATGTCTAATCGCCTGAGTCACGAGATCAGCCCATACCTTCGCCAGCATCGCGATAACCCAGTTGATTGGTTTCCTTGGGGTGACGAGGCGTTTAGTCTCGCACGCGCCACCGGCAAACCAATACTTCTTTCGGTTGGCTACTCGGCATGTCACTGGTGCCACGTCATGGCCCACGAATGTTTTGAAGATGTCGAAACTGCTTCAATCATGAACGAATTGTTTGTCAATATCAAAGTAGACCGTGAAGAACGACCCGACGTCGACGCAATTTATATGGACGCTGTGCAGGCCATGACCGGTCGTGGTGGCTGGCCAATGACCGTATTTCTTACTCCAGATGCCAAGCCGTTTTATGGTGGCACGTATTTTCCAAAACCCACTTTCATTCAATTAATGAATGCAATAACTGACGCGTGGCATAATCGCCGAGACGACATTGAGAACAACGTTGCAGCACTCATGGAAAGTCTGAGTCGCACAAGCCGAATCACTAGCAACTCAGGCGATACAAAAAGTACACAGTCGGCATTAATCGGACCACAACATCTCAACGCAGCAGCCGAACAGATGCGCCAGACCTTCGACGCTGAATGGGGTGGGTTTGGTTCTGCACCAAAATTTCCAAGCACCATGAATCTCGACTTACTACTGCGCATCTACCTCGATAACCCGAATGCAGAAATTCTCCAGATACTTACCACTTCGCTGGATGCGATGGCCTCTGGAGGCATGTATGACCACCTCGGTGGTGGATTCGCCCGCTACAGCGTGGATGCTCAGTGGCTGGTGCCCCACTTCGAAAAAATGTTGTACGACCAGGCATTGCTCGCTCGCGTCTACCTGCATGCTGGTGTGGCACTCAACGAACCCCGTTGGCTACAGATTGCTTCTGAAACCATTGACTACGTGTTGCGCGATTTGCACCATCCAGATGGTGGATTTTTCTGTGCACAAGATGCCGATTCTGTTGATGATCAAGGCCACAGTATTGAGGGGCATTTTTATGTGTGGTCACGCCAACAGGTTGTAGACACTCTCCCCCAAGATCTGCACGAAGTCGCACTCGAATGGTATGAAGTAACTGAAGCAGGAAACTTCGAGGGCTCAAACATCCTGAGCAGACTGCACCATCGCGGCGATATCAAGAGGAACTCAGCAGTTGAACGCGCTCGAGCGATATTGCTTGAATCTCGCAACAAACGTGCGTGGCCAGGGCTAGACGACAAGATCCTCACCGAATGGAATGGGATGATGCTGGCGACTCTCGCCGAAGCTGCTGCATTACTGCAACGACCAGACTGGCTTGCTGCTGCTGTAAAAAACGGAGAATTTCTCATCAACCAATTGTGCGCAGCATCTGGAACAACAACAATCAAGCGCAGCTGGCATCAAAATGGAAACCCACAAGCGCAACATGCAGCGCTCGGAGCCGATCTCGCACAACTCGTCGATGGTTTCACCAGACTTGCCGAAGCAACCGGTCAAGCCTCTTGGGTCAGTCATGCAAAAACCATTGCGGACAAACTGTTATCCGATTACTGGGACGCCGAAAACAGCGGCATCTTTACAACATCACACAACGGCGAACAGCTGATTGTGCGACAAAAAGATCTGATGGACAACGCAACCCCCTCAACCAACTCGACTGCAGCGTTCGCGTTGTATCGACTTGCTGCACTCACTGGCGAAGAGCGCTATGCGCAGCACGCTGACCAGATTTTGCAATTGCTCTCTCACATCGCTACAAGCGCACCAACTGCGTTCGGCAATTTGCTCAGTGCTGCACACCTGCGACACCGCGGTGTGGTCGAAGTTGCAATCACCGGCAATCGACCCGACTTGGTAGCGCAACTGCACACGCAATGGTTGCCTACTGTGGTGAGCGCATGGGGTGAGCGCTATGACTCGCCTATCTGGCACGACCGCAAAGATGATCTTGCCTATGTGTGTCGGCAATATACATGCATGGCCCCAGCGCATGACGCGAAGACTTTTGACGAAGCACTACGCGTCGCCCTGCAACTAGATCTGGGTTAAATCACCAACTGTTGAGGTGAATAATCTGCTCGGCACTACGGCGGGTCCGAATCGCACTCGCTCCCTTTATCGCTTTTGAAATTCCGTCCTCTTTATCACTCT
>JBIKZO010000088.1:0-6046 GCA_044354675.1 Ilumatobacteraceae bacterium
GGGTTCGCTGGCACTGCCTCGGGCTTCTTGCCTTGCTTGATGCGCTGCTCGTTCTCGCGTTCTTTGTCGGCTTTAAATTGTTGAAACGCGTTGATGGGCATATACACCTCACCACGCACTTCGAGCACTTTCGGTATCGATGAGCCCTTTGGTGCAACGAGTTGTTTCGGAATGACAGAGATGGTCTTGATATTTTCGGTGACGTCTTCGCCCACCTTGCCGTCGCCACGCGTTGCGGCTTGCACGAGAATTCCGTTTTCATAGCGGATGCTCATTGCTAAGCCGTCGATCTTGAGTTCGCAGATCAGTTGCATCGGCTTCGCGTTGTTCAGACCCTTTGCCGCACGATCGCCCCATGCACGCAACTCATCGATATCCATTGCATTATCGAGACTGGTCATTGGTGCACGGTGAGTCACCGAGTCAAACGTGGTGAGGGTTGTCGCACCGATCTGGGCCGTTGGCGAATCGAGAGCAATCAGGCTCGGATGTTTTGCTTCAAGCGCAATCAGCTCACGCTTAAGTTCGTCATATTCGGCATCACTGATTTCGGGTGAGTCATGAGTGAAATAACGCTCGTTGTGTTGATTGAGCGTGTCGCGAAGGTGTGCTGCGCGGGCGATCTCGCTTTTGGTGGGTTTTGCGCTCGCAGCCATGTTGACAACATTACTTGCGGGCTGTAACAGCACCTAGGCTCGGTGGCGTGATTCGTACATTGTTGGCAAAGCTCGCCTGGCCAGTTCGGGTGCTGTGGTTGGCTGCGGCATTGTTGCCCAACAATCTCACTGACACCATGTCGTCTCACTCTGAGGTTCTGCGCACAACTATGAGCGTTGAGCTGTGGTTGCTGTGGGCACTCGTTGCTCTGGCCACCTGGTTGCATCACCCTATTTCGCTCACTACTGCTCGTTGCATCGTTCCTGTCGTAGTAGCGCACTTACTTGTTGGACTACCCGACAGCTCGTTTGGTGGTGGCAATGTCATTGGTGCCGCGTGTGCACTCGTTGCCTTGGTCCTTATGTATACATCTGACTACGGCTCGATTCATGTGCAGGCCGGCGCATACGGAGACGAACGCCGTTACTTATTGCGCGTGCCCGCACCCATCGTGATGCCCCTCGTCCTTGGTTGGGGCGTGATGGCCGTCGTGGTTTGCATAACGCCACTGATGCTGGCATCTGAGCGATATGTACTAGGTGGCGTTGGTGTTGTGCTCTCACTTGGGTTGCTGTGGCAATTGCCAGTGCGCCTACACCGCTTGTCACGTAGATGGTTGGTCAAAGTACCCGCTGGATGGGTCGTGCACGACGACGTGGTGTTGAGCGAGAACTTGTTGGTCAAAACATACGATGTCGTGTCGATGCAATTGGCACTTGAAGGAAGCGAAGCTCTGGACCTCACTGGCATGACACGTGGCGTACCAATTGAAGTGCAGTTACGTGAGATGACCGATGTACGGCTCACTCCGCTTGCTGCAAAGTTGTTAAAGACGGTTGATGCTTTGCACGTGAAGGCATTTTTGGTTGCGCCAACACGCCCCGCCTCAATTCATTTGGGTAAGGAATGAGAATGTCACACTGTTGATCCTGTTGTGCGGCTTGGGAGTCACCGACTTGCCAGGAGGCACGAAATGGAATCAACTGAAAAACCACCAAAACGAAGCATCTTGTGGGTCTGCCCCACTTGTGAAAACCGGATCATTTTGCATGTCCGAGTTGCACACTCGCCCACCTGCAACAACCCAATAAGCCATAGCTCGAAGGTTGTGGAGATGGTACGAAGGAAGATCGTTGAATAGCTGCCATTATGCGGCCGGTCCAAATGTCTTGTCTGCATTGCGACGTGCCGCACTGAGTGCACGACTTACGGTCTCACGACTTCTACCTACGACCTTCGCGATCTCGGTGACATTGAGTTCGTGAACCCCGTGCAAGTAAACAATGCGCTGTTGTTCGACAGGAAGAACTTCCATCACTTTCTTGGCCAATCGCATATTGTCCATGCGCTCTGCTACTTCATACTCTCCGCCATATGCGATGCCTTCAAGTTGCGCCCAAGTCCGATCATTGCTTGCAGATACCCACTTGCGCTCACCACGTGCTCCTTCGCCTCGTTGCACCAGTTGACGACGACGAAAGTCGCGCGCCACACTCAAGAATCGCATGCCTGCGTACGCTGCGGGATCTGGATAGACCGCCATTACTTGTTCAATCTTCCCCATCAGAGTGACAACTGCGTACGAGATGATGTCGTCAACTTCTTGACCAAGATATGTGGTTCGACGCCCAAATCGATTCTGTAATGACGCTTGGAACTTCAGGATGTAGGTGCTCTGATTCATTGTTTCCCCCTTCGAGAGAATGTCGGTTGTAGCTGCTGGCGGTACTGATTTGGCTTCTGTGGTCAAGTTGACATTTGGATCTCTCGGAACTGCTCCCCCGTGATACCCTCTATTTATTGATGTTTTTGCGTTATTCCCCTTTGTCGTGATGTGTACGAAGGCACCTTAACAGATAGTTATAGTTATATCAACTATTAATATCTGCGTGTTACCTGTTAAATACAATTATGGCATATGGGTGTAGTGCAGATGACAAAACCCATACAGGTATTGGATTTCTTCAATTTTTACCCAAAGAATCTACAAACAAGCCACGCCTTGATTTTCACGCGTAAACCAAATATTGGCCGTGATCTCGCCCAAAGTGAACCCTGCCAAAATCGACGTTTATGTAGGATTACAACTAATACGTCTTTGTGCGTAGAAGAAGCACAACTATGACTCAACCAACTGCCAAACCCCATGATCCAGAATTCCCGCCGCACTTCCACGTGGCGGTTGATGTTGTAGCTCTGACGATTAAACGTAATTTGCTTCAAGTTGCCGTTGTCAGACGTGACGAACCGACGTCATGCATCATTGATAAACGAACTGGTATTGCTAGCGAAGTGTTGCGCAAGCCAACCGACTACGCACTTCCAGGTGGGCATGTGGAGTGGCAAAACGAAAACCTCGTTGATGCAGCAATTCGAAAACTCACCAAGAAAACCGGGATCGAGCTATCGCGAGATGATCTCGTACAAATAGGTGCATATGGTGATGTCGGTCGCGACCCACGCTCTGGCCGCACAATCAGCGTTGCCTTTGTAGCGTTTAACGCCGAATTTTCGACACCGTACGCCGGCAGTGATGCTACATCTGCGCAATTTGTGGATGTGGTTGAAGTGCTTGCCGAACCAAATCGACTCGAGTTTGACCACAGCAAAATCATTAGAGAAGCAATTACTCGCGTTCGCGACCTCATGGAACGCACTCCTATTGCTCTCAAGTTCTGCGATGAAGAATTCACACTTAGCGATTTACGACATGTATATGAAGTCATTTTTCATGCCGCGTACAACGAAGATGCAGATGCTCTTCGTTATGCAGACCGAATCAGAAATGAAGATGCCCTCACCGGCGGTCGTGAATTGGAAGAAAGTATTGAATCCATTTCACGCACCTTGCAGGAAAGCGAAGGTCTCGCATCACGTGGATTTAGCTCTGGCCGGCTTTCGTCTGCCAATGCCGATGTTGTGAGCAAGGTGCAACGCTTACTCAAAGACGAATACCGTCGGTCGGCAGCCATCTCTACTCGAGACCCAAAATCGGCACGTGCGAATCTCAAGATCAATTTAGATCCCGCAAACTTCTCGCGTAAAGCAACAGCAATTGAGGGTTTTATTGAGGAAGTTCCTGAGAGCACTCGTAGTTCTGCGAGCGGTACGGGCAAACCTGCCCAGTTGTATCGCAAAGGTAAAGCCAAGAAGCTTGACCCACCACTAGTGGTGCAGCGCCGGCCAACGAAGCCAGCTAAACGACCTGCCAAATAGTTCAATTTGGGACTTGATTTCCCATCAACATTGATCGGCTAAGTTTCTGCTCATGAGCGAAGACCGCCTAGAAAACAAACCCGTAGCAACGTTGCACAAAGCAGAACTCGAGATCACATGGGTTGATTACGGTTATTTCAAAAACTCTAAAGATGTCGAATATTTGCTTGAGATTAAACAAGAAAATATGAGTTGCATCATCAAAGATCAACCAGGCATCTACAGATTAAAACCGAATAATCATCGCGAGAAGGATAACCCTGGCCTTTATGTAGGCGAAGCCCAAAGTCTCGCTAAACGGTTAAACGACTACAAAAATGCTGGCTACGATCCCGGTGCTAAAAGGGAATACACAAACCGTCGAATTCAGGGCTGGATGCATAATTTGAATAATTTGAAAAATGAGGGTGTTGTGAAGATTTCCGTTTGCACCGAGGCATACATTCTTTATGGCGATGAAAAGAAGCAAAAACTAGATTTGAACTCGAAACATAACCGAATTTTGATAGAAAATCTAGAAATTTCAATTAGTGCCAAGGATTTTCGGATAGAGAATTTCCGATGTAATTGGAAATCAAATGAAGAAACTTGTGTCAATTAAGACTGAATGATTCGCTGAAACTCGCGAATCGTTGGAAGATGTAACCGCGCAACACCTTCAAGATCAAGATTGCGTCCCGTATAACCACCTGCAAGTGTGAAGAGTGCTGGGGTCTTGGTATCAATACACCACTGTGCAACGAGACGCTCGCGCTCCTCAAGAATTTCACAAGTGATACCTCGCATGCCACCGGTTCCGCAGTCTTCAAAAGGGTCCATGCCCGCGTTGTAGACCAAGAATTCGATGCCCTCTAGATGCGTGAGTGCTTTCTTGACTTCATCTAGGTACGTCTTGGGATCATTGACCATCTTGAGATGGTGCCGTGATTCTGAAGACTGCCACCTGTCAAAATCGCTGACGGTGACATCACTGATTCGAACCTTTGGATTGCTGCCAACGAGTTGGAATGTGCCTCCACCCCAGTGTGCGTCCAAATCAAGAATGCCCACATCTGTGAGAGCATACTTTTCAATCGCGACATGTATCACAAGTGCTAACCCGTTGAGATAACACAATCCGTTGTCTGCTCCTCGTTGCGCATGGTGCAAACCACTTGACAACGTGCCGGATGCACCATCGATCATTGCCTGATCGAGTGCCGCGAGTACGCCACCAGTGCTTGCCAGAATGCTTGCAAGAAACCGTGGGTGTTTGCCCCACAGTTCGTCAAGGTACTGCGCGTCATGGATCTGAAGTAGTTGCTCGCGAGTGACCGACTGGGGGGATTTGAGAGTGACCCCAGGAACTTCGCCTTGCTCGATCATGCGCGCGAGAGGTTCTGCCTTCGTGCGTGTCTCTGCGTCATTGGGGTTTACATATTCGTCGTTGTAGAAGACGGTGAGTGTTGTGTTAGTTGTCGTATTCATGTCCCTTAGTAACGCACACTATGCCCAAACTTGTGATGGCCGTGCTGAGGCCTCAACCGTGTAACACCCATACGCCATACTGTCTCTGTTCAACAACACGTATCCATCTCGGTGGGTACGTGTTTTTCATTTCTATGGGAGGTTTTATGGAAATTCGAGCAGCAATTGGATTATCACAAGAGATGGCGCGCAATATTTGCTCCATCCATATCTCAAATGGCAACGCCACAGCACCACACTGCATTTCGTGTGATCAGGAATACCCATGTTCGACCCTGCAGTTTGCCAAGATCATTGAGATGATCACGGTGACGGCTGTACGTGGGCCAGGCACTCATCGTCCGATGCTCAATGCAATGGAGAAATGGGTAATTGATGCACTACAAAACATTGGCCATTGCGCTCGCTTGCTGTTTGACGAACGGAGCGATGAATATTCACAGATATTTGAGCAGCTCACATTGCTGCACGGCCTGACCGGCATCACCCAAACAGGTTTAGGTGGAGAAGCTCACAGCAGCCTGCAAGTCAACTTGATACATCCAAAGTTTCGAGAACCAATTCCGATGTGGGCGCTGAAAGCCAATCTCATCACACAAGAACTCTCGATCAGTTTGTGGCTCAATCCAGGCGATACCAGTGCAACTCGGCCTTTCTTGGTCGACCTGATGATCAAGTCAATGAGCACACTCCAGGTAGCCGATCT
>JBIKZO010000089.1:0-6016 GCA_044354675.1 Ilumatobacteraceae bacterium
CATCCCACGTCTGCACCACGTCGTTTGCACTATTTGCTACAACATCCCCAAACACATGTGGGTGTCTGCGCACGAGTTTGTCGTGAATTGATCGCGCGACATCGGCCATGCTGAAGCGACCCTGCTGCTCGGCGATGGTGGCATGAAACTCAACTTGGTAGAGCAGGTCGCCGAGTTCTTCAATGAAGGCCTCGTCGGTTGCTGAGTCGTTAGCGTCGAGCGATTCGATGGCGTCAACTACTTCATACGTTTCTTCGATCAAATGCTTGATTAGCGAGTCGTGTGTCTGCTCGCGATCCCACGGGCATTGCTCGCGCAATGTGCGAGCCAATTGATGTAGTCGAGCGAGTTCGCCCGACACTGGCTCGGCCATCTGTGCGATGTACAAGGTGGTGAGGTGATCTGCCGGCAACACGCGATCGAGTTCTTGCCATGTGGTGTGTTCGACGCGTTGATCGGGGAGTCCGAGATGATGCAACAACACGACTGGCTCGTTGCCGTTTGCGGATTCGTGCGACAACTTGACATCGGAGAGCACCCAATCGGCGTGCACCTGAGCAACGAGAAGTGGTCCGCGTTCACCGGCTGCTTCAAGCGCAAAACGATGACCGTCGATGAGACGCACGCCTGCGTTTACTGGGTCGATGCCTAGGGCTTCCCAAGCAAGATCCAAAAAACTTAAAGCGGGTAGTACGTGCACCTCAATTCGTGAGTCGGCACGCAACTGCGCCACGCTTGATTCGAGAATGAGCGGCGAACCTGGCACTGCATACAACACCTCGCCGTGTGCGAGCGCAGCCGCAACAACAGCTTCGGTGATAGCGCTGTACACGTCTTCAAATGTTGGAAGCGTGTCGTAGAGCGAGTCAAAACTTGTTGCTTTGGGCATCAAGTCGGCAGTTGGGTGCCGTTTGGTGCGCACAAACTGCACGTCGATGCGTTCGATTGCTTCGAGTGTTGCCTGCGTGACTGTATTGCGCGGCCCTGGGCCAAGGCCCACAATCACAACACGTGCGGTCATGTGTTGTGAATCTCGATCGATTTAGTTGGCGACGATTTTGTTGGTGGCCGCATCAAAGTGACCGTACTGCGAACCAACGGCGACTGTGCTTGTGGCAAGTAATCCAACAACCAGCATTTGTCCTGGTGTTTTTGCCAAAAGAGCGTTGAGCGACATTGTGATGTCTGCATATGGGCGAGCCAAGATTACGTGGTAACCAAAGCTGCTCTTGACTGGGCCCGATGGAACACCAGGTTTTGCAAGCAGTGCTCCCGCAGTGAAACCAGCATCAAACTGTGCCTGGTAATCACTGAGCAACAAGCAGTCGCCATCGGCGCTTCCAAGTACGCCACCTGTTTCGCCAGCGTTTGGTTCGATCGAATATTCGCCCGCCAATTTCTTGAAGTCGCCACCCTCGTTGAGGAGTTTTAAGACTTTGTCGGCGGTGGCTGATTCTTTGACGAGGATGTGCTGCACGCACATTGCACCAAGTGATGCTGGTGCATTTTCATACATTGCGGCAACTTCTTTTTCTGCTGGTGCTTTGATGCGAGCAAGCACCAAGTCTTCTGTATTCATCGACAAGATGAGATCTTTTAGGTCTGGTCCTAACGCATCAAAATTTGGATCTTCTTGCATCTGGGCGAGTACAGCGTCTTTATCGGCCTGTGTGGCTACTTCGTTGTATTGCTTGACAATCTGGCTAGTCGCAAGACCGCGCAACATCGCACCGAGTACTGAACGAGCGACATCTCCTGTGGCTTGACCATTTTCGAGAGTGATTTGCTGAGCGTCGGCCAATTGAAGAATCATTTTTTCAAACCTGTCAACCGAAACATTTTCACCATTGAGCGAGAGTGCATTGTTGGCCGAATTTGATGAGCCACATCCTGTGGCAACGAGAACCAACGAAACAAGCATCGCTGCAAGTGCAGTCGAGCGCCGGAAACGGTTGGTTTGCGTGGTGTTTGTGGGGATTGACATCTGGTAGAGCCTAGTTGGCTGGCTCTACAAGTTCTTGGAGGAAACCAACAAGAAATGTGACAGTTGCATCGTCATCGACCTTTGGATTTGTTGTACGCGGCAATGTGATGAGGAGTTGTTTGATTTTCTCGTTCCAATCTGGGCTTTTGGCGATGCGTTGCAAGCGCATGACTTCACTTGCTTTGAGCACGATGGGCAACATGCGCGCACGTCCATCGGCGACAACCAGCTCGCGCAAACCAAGTCGATGGCACTCTGCTCGCAACAGCCCAACATTGATAAGTGCAAGAGCGGGTTGTGGCAATGGACCGTAACGATCGAGCCATTCGTTGCGAATGTCTTCTACGTCCGCCATTGAAGTGACAGATGCAAGTCGACGGTACGCATCCAAACGCGACTCTTCTTTGGTGACATAGTCGGTTGGCAAGAAAGCATTGGTTGGTACGTCGAGTTTGAGCTCTGGCACAACAGATGGAACTTCTTCACCCTTCATCTCGGCAACGGCCTCGGTGACGAGTTGGCAATAGAGGTCGTAGCCAACTGCCGCAATGTGTCCGCTCTGAGCTTCGCCAAGCAAGTTTCCGGCGCCACGAATCTCGAGATCGCGCATTGCGATTTTGAATCCGCTTCCAAGTTCTGTTGCTTCACCAATTGTTTTGAGACGCTCATACGCATCTTCCGAGAGCACACGATCTCGTGGATGAAAGAGATATGCATATGCGCGCGAACCACTGCGACCAACACGGCCGCGCAACTGGTGCAACTGACCAAGGCCCAACAAGTCTGCGCGCTCAACTACAAGCGTGTTGACTGTTGGCATATCGATGCCACTCTCGATGATGGTCGTGCACACGAGCACGTCGTATTTGCCTTCCCAAAAATCGATCACTGTCTGTTCGAGTAGCGCTTCGTCCATCTGGCCGTGTGCAACAGCGATGCGGGCTTCTGGAACCAACTCTCGCAATTCGCGCGCACGGTCATCAATGGACTGCACGCGATTGTGCACCCAGAAAACCTGACCATCACGTAGAAGCTCGCGACGAATTGCCTCGGTTGCAACTCGCTCGTCTTGTTCTCCGACAAATGTGAGGATTGGTTGTCTGTCGGCCGGAGGTGTCTGCAACAGCGAAAGGTCGCGAATACCTACAAGGCTCATTTCGAGTGTGCGGGGGATTGGAGTCGCGGTCAGTGTGAGCACATCCACATTTGTCTTGAGTTGCTTCATTGCTTCTTTGTGAGTGACTCCAAAGCGTTGCTCTTCGTCTACAACCAAAAGACCGAGGTCTTTGAACTTGATGTTGTCTTGCAATAGTCGGTGTGTGCCAATGACGCAATCGATTTCTCCTGTTGCAAGGCCAGCAATAACTTTCTTGGCTTGCGCTGCTGTGAGAAATCGTGAAATTACTTCGACACGAATTGGATAACCAGCGAAGCGATCACTAAATGTATTGCCGTGTTGAGAAGCAAGCAGTGTTGTCGGGACAAGGATTGCAACCTGCTTACCGTCTTGTACGCACTTGAACGCTGCTCGCACAGCGACTTCGGTTTTACCAAAACCAACATCACCACATACGAGTCGATCCATCGGCACGCTTCGTTCCATGTCTGCTTTGACCAGATCAATTGCGGTGCGCTGATCGGGTGTTTCAACGAAGGGGAATGCGCTTTCCATTTCATGCTGCCATGGCGTGTCTTGAGAGAAAGCATGACCAACCGCATTCACTCGACGCTGATAGAGGACCACGAGTTCTTGTGCGATCTCGCGAACCGCTGAACGAACTCGCTGTTTAGAGCGCGCAAAGTCGCTGCCACCCAGGCGGTGCAGAGTTGGTTTTTCGCCGCCTATGTATTGACGCACTCCATCGATGTGATCGGTGGGCACATACAACTTGTCGCCGTCTTTGTAGGCGAGCAACAAATAGTCACGCTCGGATCCGCTGATCTGTCGCTTGACCATTCCCTCATAGCGACCAACACCGTGATAGTGGTGCACCACATAGTCGCCCGGTTTGAGATCTTGAAAAACTGAAACAGTGTCGCGCTTGTTTGTTTTTGCGCGCGGTTGTCGGTGCATGCGCCGACGCCCTGTGAGGTCTGCTTCGGCAATGATCGATAGCTTGCAATTTGGAAGCGACATGCCGTAATGCAGCGGCGCCACAATCACGTCTACTACTACGCCTTCTTGCGAGAAAACTTCTTTCAAGCGGTCGGCAGAACCGGTACCTTCTGCGGCGATAACAATCGTCCATTTGTCGGACAACAACTGTTGAACGCGTTTGGCAGTTGCCTGCGCATCGCCAGAGATTGGACCCCAACCTGTGGATTGCACCGAAGGGGCGTCAATTGTCTCGGCTGGAAGTGACAACGAGGTGGCTCGCAATGTTGTTGTGGAGCCAAGCAGTCTGTCGATTTCGGCGTGAAGGCGAGGAAATGTTTTTTCGGCATCGCGTGCCCATGTGGATGCAAGTGCTCGAGCAAGGTCGTCTTCTTCTGCGAGTAGATCGTGCGCGCGGTCGCGCATGCGTCGAGGTTCGACCAACAGCAGTTCGCAGTCGTCTTGCAAAACATCGGTGAGCAGCAAATCTTTTTCAATCAACCATGGCAACCAACTTTCCATGCCATCAAAGTTGCCTCCGTCTGCCAAGCGGTCCCAATGTTCGCGACCCCACGATTCGGTGGCAACCAATGAGCGCGCGCGGTCCATGACTTCATCGTCAAGTTGCAACTCGCGTGCTGCAAAAATAACTGCTTCGCTGAGCGGGTCTGTAGAACGTTGGTCGTTGACATTGAACGAAGTGAGTCTGTCTACTTCGTCGCCCCACAAGTCGATGCGCACAGGTGTATTCGATGTGCTCGGAAAAATGTCGATGATTGAACCACGGCGCGCAATTTCGCCACGATGCTCAACCAATTCTTCGCGGCGATAACCGCCGCTGACAAGTTGCTTGAGCAGTTCGTCGGCGTCAAGTTCGGCGCCAGGACGAACAATGATCGGTTCAAAAGTGGTGGAATTTGGGCCCAGTTTTTGTAGCAGTGCTCGCACCGAGCCAACGACCACGCGCGGACGATCGGCGCCACGCATGCGCCACAGCACTTCCATACGTCGGCCCATGGTTTCGACACTTGGGCTCACACGCTCGAACGGCAATGTCTCCCAAGCGGGAAACAACAATGCATTTTGAGCGCCCAAGAACTGCACGAGATCGTCGTGCAATTGCTGTGCACCCGTGCCGGTGGGGGTTGCGACAATCAATGTTGTTTTGGGTGCACGAGCACTCAATGCGCTGATGATCAGTGCGCGTGCATTTTCTGCCACGGCGAGCACCGAGTTTTTGCCACCAATTTCGCCAAGTGCCGGCTCGTGTGCTGCAACGACGAGGAGATCAGAAAGTTGCATGAAAATGAGTCAGGAATTCAGCGTGGACTAACGCGCGTTGATCTGTTGCATGGCGGCCTGCGCGCCTTGTTCGACAATCAGAACAACTGCTTCTGCTGCAGTTACCACTGCGATGTCGAGCACCTGGCGCTCATTTTGTGGCACTCGAGACAAAACATGATCGGCGCCTTCTTCTTTTGAACTTGGTTTGCCAACGCCGATGCGCACGCGCACAAACTCTTGAGTCTTGAGATGCGTCGAGATCGAACGAAGGCCGTTGTGACCAGCCAACCCACCACCGATCTTGATGCGCACCACACCAGGCTCAAGATCGAGTTCGTCATGCACGATAATGATGCGAGCAGGATCGTCGATTCCGTAGCGCAATGCCAGAGGACCAACTGCGTTTCCACTGTCGTTCATGAATGTTGTTGGTGTTGCGAGCAGTAGGTGAGTGTCACCCGAATGCACTTCGGCAACAAGTGCGCGGTCGCGCGATGACTTGAGTGCAACTGAATATTTTTTGGCTAACGCATCGATCACATCGAAACCAACGTTGTGCCGTGTGCCCGCATATTCGCGACCAGGGTTGCCAACGCCAACAATGAGCGCGTTGAAAGGAGTGCCTCGCCGCTCGGGCCGCTTATTGCGACCGA
>JBIKZO010000090.1:0-5967 GCA_044354675.1 Ilumatobacteraceae bacterium
ACATTACTCGGCATCCAATTCGTGTGGTTTGATCTGTTTGGTGGCACGATAGATACGTGGAAACGATCAATAATCGAATCACCAAAATCCCTGCAGTCACCGAATTGATCAGTACTGTGCGTGACTCACTTGGTGATGCATTGCGTGCTCGCGTCATTGGTCCAAATGGTGATGCTCGCGCTCAAGAGCTCATGGACACACCTGGCCCGAGATGGTTTGATGATGATCGTCCTGTGCGACGCGTGCACGCCGATGCATCCATGTTTATTGGCGGCCTTCGCTCGCTCATGATCCAAACATTGCACCCACTCGCCATGGCTGGTGTTGCCAATCATTCCAATTACAAAACTGATCCTTGGGGTCGTTTACAACGCACTGCAGATTTTTTGGCAGCAACAACATTTGGTCCTGCCGATGAAGCCCAAAAGATCATCGATCGCATCAAACATGTTCACGGTTTCGTCAAGGGCACTGCCAGTGATGGCAGACCATATTCAGCAAACGATCCGCACTTGTTGCGTTGGGTACATGTTGTCGAAGTTGACAGTTTCCTCACTTCACATCAGCGTTATGGCAAAGAACCCCTAGACCAAGCCGGCCGTGATGGTTATGTTGCCGACTTGGCGCTCATCGCTGCAAAGCTCGACGTGCCAAATCCGCCTACAACCGAAAAAGAACTCAGCGAGCAATTGCTCTCGTTTCAAGATGAACTCAAGAGCACTCCAGAATCGCGTGATGCACTCAAATACTTGATGTTCCAGCCACCACTTCCTATTCCGGCGCGAGCAGCGTATTACGCACTTGTTGCTGCAACGGCTGCCACACTCCCTGCGTGGTCACGCCCGTTATTGCGCATTCCCTATCTGCCACTTACCGAACGCTTTGCATTGCGTCCACTCGGCTCAGGCATCACGAGCGCATTTCGTTGGATTACTGAACCAACATCGCCTTATCGTAAAGCTGTTGACGAAGACACGATGGCCTGAGCAACAAACGCGTTATACAAATTCTGTTGCACCGAATCGGTGTGTGCAGTGTCTTCGGGGTGCCATTGCACTCCAACCAACCAATGATCAGTGTGCTCAATACCTTCCAGCAAGCCGTCGGGTGACCACGCAACAGCAACACAACCTGGTGCGACTTGGTCAACAATTTGGTGATGGAATGACGCGCCACGTAACGACGTTGCGCCCAGTGCGTTCGCCAATCTGCTTCCTTCTGCAATGCGCACGTCATGCACGGCAAACGGCGCACCTTCAGGGAAGTTGTCTGGCTTGTGCAGCACCTGAGTATCGGCATTTGGCAGCGTTGCAATTTCTTGCACCAATGTTCCGCCCAATGCAACATTGGTGATTTGTAGTCCGCGACAGATCGCCAACACCGGCTTGCCATTTCGAATTGCAGCCTTGACCATCGTTGATTCAAAAATGTCTTGCTCGGTCAAGATGCCATATACATACACACTTGGTTCTTGCCCATACAACTTGGGGTCTACATCACCGCCGCCCATCAACACCAAACCATCAAAACGCGACATCAATTCATCGGCATCTTCGTCGGTCAATTGTTGTGGCACCACAATTGCTGGCTCACCACCAGCTCGCAACACTGCATTCGTATATACGTCACCTGCGAAGTGCACCGCACTGCGCGATACACGACTGGCAGGGCCAACGCGGCCGGCAATGGCGATGATTGGTTTCACGCGTTACAGGCTACCCACTGCTTTTTGCAACTTTGTCGAGTCCAAGCCAACTCGCCATTGCGCGTAGTTCGTTGTTTAATGCATCGCTGATGTTTGAGCGCTTGATTCCCTTTTCGGTGTGCACACTGTGCACCAACAGTTTTGAGTTGACGCGGTCGGCCTTTAGATCAACTCGGCCCACCATTTGACCATTCATCATGAACGGCAATACGTAATAGCCAAACTTGCGCTTTTCTTTTGGCGTGTAGATCTCGATACGGTAATGAAAATCGAACAACCGCTCGTTGCGTGGGCGGCACCACACGAGTGAATCAAACGGTGAGAGCAACGCTGTGGCATGCAGTTGATTTGGCAGTTTGGCGCTGCGATGCACAAATACTTTCTCGGTCCAACCGTCAACAGTGACTGCGCGTAACTCGCCTTCTTCCAACAACTCAGCAATGAGGGGCTTGACCGCTGCTGGTTTTTGTCGGTAATAGTCGGCCAAGTCGCCGGCAGTTGCCACGCCTTGCGCGATAGCCGAACGCACAAGTAATTGCTTGCGCGCAGAGTGCTCGGTTGGTGTCGATGCATTCAGAATATTTGGTGGCAACACTCGCTCTGGTGTGTCGTAGATGCGAGCAAAGTCGGTGCCACGGCCAAACGACATCAGTTGCCCAGTGAGAAATAGATATTCGAGCGCAGTTTTTGACTCGTCCCAGTCCCACCACGTCTTTTTATCTGCGCCACGCTTTTCCGTGCGAGTCGAAAGTTCGCGCGCAGTGGTGGGGCCGTTTGTCTCAACATGCTTCAACATGCGCTTGACAAACGCCTTGTTGTCGTCATAAAAACTGGTGAGTCCCCAGTGGCGTGCTTTGCCCAACCGCGCTGCTTCCATCTTCCAACGAAACAGTGGATGAATCTCGACAGGAAGATGCGCTGCTTCATGGCCCCAGTATTCAAAAATCTTTTGTGACTCTGTTGCTTTGGGTATTGCGTTGCGGTCGTGATTGCCCAGGCGCGAAAACAACGGCAATTCTTGACTGCGCACCAACACATTTACCGAATCGATTTGGATTACTCCAAGGCGACTGATCAGCGAATTGACGTGTCGTTGTGTTGCCTTGTTGGCAGGTCGGGGCGTGTCAAAACCTTGTGCTGCAAGTGCAAGTGCTCGAGCATCTGCGATCGACAGTGCGTCGAGTCGCTTTGCCATAACTAATTAGTCGGCGACAGTAATGGTGACTGACTTAATTACCACGTCAGTCTTTGGTCGGTCGCCTGAACCTGTTGCAACATTTTGCATTGCTTCGACAACTTCGAGACCCTTCACAACTTGACCAAACAACGAGTATGCAGGTGGAAGGCTGCAACCGTTTGGACCACTCACGATAAAGAATTGCGAGCCGTTGGTGTTTGGACCGGCGTTGGCCATAGCAAGCGAGCCGATTTGGTACTTGCCTGGCTTTGGCAATTCGTCAGCAAACTTGTAGCCAGGGCCACCGCGGCCACTGCCTTCTGGGTCGCCACCTTGGCACATGAAGCCGTTGATGATGCGATGAAAAATGACGTCGTCGTAATAACCCTGCTCGGAAAGGAACACAAAGTTGTTGACCGTCTTTGGTGCTGCGATTGGATCAAGCGAGATCACGATCGTGCCGAGCGTGGTTTCCATCGTTGCGGTGTAGCGCTTTGATGGGTCAATGCTCATCTCTGGGGCTTGTGAAAACTTCTTTTGATTTGGTGCCATGGCGCAAAACCCTAGCCCGATAAACGCACAATCGCATATGCTCTTGACCATGAGCAATAACTCACCAGCCTCGTCACCCCTCGACCTCGACGGAATAGATCAAGACCTCACCGATGTCGAGACAGCGCTACAGCGCTTGGACGCAGGTACGTATTTTGTTGATGAAATTACGGGTTCGCCATTGAGCCAAGAAATGCTCAACGCCAACCCAACTGCACGCCGCGCTTAGCGGTCGCGCATTTTTGCGAGCAAGCGCAAAATCTCGAGGTACAACCACACAAGAGTGACCATGATGCCGAATGCGGCAAACCACTCCATGTGTTTTGGTGCGCCTGCTGCTTCTGCTTTATCAATGAAGTCGAAGTCGAGCGCCAAGTTCATTGCGGCAAGACCAGCAACCAACACGCTGAAGCCAATGCTCATCGTGCTTGATCCAGATGGAATCAAGTTTGCGCCAAAGAAACCCGCGACAAATGAAAATAGGTAAAACACCATCAGGCCGAGCGTTGCACCCACAATGATGCGACGGAACTTGTCGGTCACTCGCAAGATGCCAGTGCGATAGAGCACGAGCATGACTACGAAAACACCGATGGTTGCGCCCACCGCTTGCAACACAATGCCTGGGTATTGCAGGTTGAACACTTTGGAAATCGCACCAACTACTGCGCCTTGGGCAAGCGCATATACGGGAGCCAAAATGCGTGCTGCTTGTGGCTTAAACATGACACCGAATGCACAACCAAGACCAACGAGCAGTGCAATCATTGCCCAGCTCGGGAATGAAACCGGGCCGCCAACGGTAATTGGTTGCACCGTTGTCCAGCCGTAGGTGGCCGATGCAACGAGCAGCACCATCAAAAACAAGGTTGCCGACATTGCGCCATTGGCTGTCATGGTTTGGCCAGGTGCTTTGGCAGAAATGTATGGAGAAACTTGGCCATCCGAAATCGGTGGATTCCAGGTCGATTTGCCCTCGGCAGAGCCCCAACCGGCTTGGTCTGGGGTGCGCTCAACGGCTTTGGTAAATGCCTTTTCGTTTAACAGTGGGTTTGCCATACCCCGATATTACGACATTGTTACAGGATCTCAATGCCAAACAGGTCACACCCAAAAACCCAAATCAGGCAAGAGTTTTGCGGTTTTTGAGGTGGTGGGGCTTGACCCTGTCGGTATCGTTACCCCGTTCCCGCCTACAAGGAGTCGTAGTGGCCAAAGACCGTATCGATCGTGACGAAGAAGACCTAGTCCGTCTCTATCTCACCGACATCGGACAGTACGCCCTCCTCACAAAAGACGACGAAGTTCGTTTGGCAAAGGCCATTGAGACAGGCAAAGAAGCAACTGCCGAACTCGACAAGAGCGATAAGAATCTCACTCCAAACCGTCGCCGCGAGTTGCGCAAAGATCAGCGCGATGGCACAAAGGCAGAGCGTCAGTTCGTGCAATCCAACTTGCGCCTTGTTGTCTCAATCGCCAAAAAATATCAGGCGTCAGGTTTGCCACTTCTTGACTTGATTCAAGAAGGCAACTTGGGTTTGATGCACGCAGTCGAAAAGTTTGACTGGCGCAAGGGTTTCAAATTCTCAACATACGCAACGTGGTGGATCCGTCAGGCCATTACTCGCGGCATCGCAAACACGGGTCGCACCATTCGCCTCCCAGTCCATGCCGGCGACACACTTGCACGTTTGCAAAAAGCACGCTCGCGCCTCGAGCTCAAGTTTGGTCGTCCAGCAACTCTTGCCGAGTTGTCAAAAGAAGTCGAGATGCCAGAAGACAAAGTGACCGAGGCATTGCGTTTTGCTGCCGAGCCACTTTCGTTGTCAGAGCCATTGCGTGAAGACGGCGATGCCGAATTGGGCGACGTTGTAGAAGACCGCGCAGCAGAATCTCCGTTTGAAGTTGCTGCAACGGCTTTGTTGCCAGAAGAAATCTCGCGACTGCTTGCACCTCTCGATCAGCGCGAGCGCGAAATTCTTGCACTGCGCTTCGGTCTCGATCGTGGCGAGCCACGCACACTCGAAGAAGTTGGCGAAGCATTCAACCTCACTCGCGAGCGCATTCGTCAGATCGAAGCACGCGCAATGAGCAAGTTGCGCCACCCGTCGAGCGACACCGGCGCGCGCGACCTTCTCTCGGTCTAAAGCCGTCACTGGTTCGCCCGTGCTGTGCACGATCGGTGACCTCATAGAAGATGTAGTTGTCTGGCTCAATGGTGAGCTAAAAGACCAGATAAATATCGGTAGTGATACTGACTCAGTAATTGTGCGCACTCGTGGTGGAAGTGCGGCCAACGTTGCGATGTTTGGTGCACTGACAGGCACACCATCACGATTTATCGGTCAGGTTGGCAACGACAATCTTGGTGAGCAATTGTGTGCATCGTTGCGAGGGTCTGGTGTCGATGTGTGCACAGTTGCCGAGGGTCGCACCGGAAGCATCGTTGTTGTTGTTCAACCCAATGGCGAGCGCACGTTTCTCACCGACCGCGGTGTTGCATCAGACCTTTCAGTTTTTGATGCATCACATC
>JBIKZO010000091.1:0-5919 GCA_044354675.1 Ilumatobacteraceae bacterium
CCGCCGACGAACTTGGAGTGCCGTGTTTTCTCTATGGACCAGAGCGCACACTGCCCTACATTCGCAAACACGCATTTGTCGATCTGCTCCCCGACTTTGGCTCAGCAATGCCGCACCCCACAGCAGGTGCAATATGTGTTGGTGCGCGACCAATTTTAATTGCCTACAACATCTGGCTCAAAGACTCGACGCTAGAAAAGGCCAAGCAAATTTCGGCTCTTTTACGTAGTGATTCGGTGCGCACACTGGGGTTGCAAGTTGGGAGTAGCGCGCAAGTAAGCATGAATTTGATTGATTTTGCCGTCACCGGACCTCTCCAGGTGTACGACTTCGTTGCTCAACATGCGCAAATTGACCGTGCCGAATTGGTTGGTTTGGTACCTGCTCGCGCACTTGCCAACATTCCGCGCAACAGATGGAGCGAACTTGATTTGAGCGCCGAAAAAACTATTGAGTCAACAATGGCTGCGCGTAACCGCAAACTCTTAAGTTGATTACGCAGTTGCGATAGTGCGACTTGATTGAGCGCGCTGACGTCGCAAACGACGACGCTCACGCTCGGACAGACCGCCCCAGATACCAAACTTCTCGCCGTTGTCGAGCGCATACTCAAGACAGTCGTTGCGCACTACACAACCGCGGCAGACTTCTTTAGCCTCGCGAGTTGATGCTCCACGTTCTGGAAAGAACAAGTCTGGGTCGACACCGAGGCAGTTGGCTTGATCTTGCCAGGCTCGGTCTGCGCTCAGCGCTATTTGTTCGTCTTCCACGTAACTTGCCTCCGTTTACTTCTGATGGACTCGGGGGTAGTCGCGAGCACGCGCCTACACCGAGGTAATTACAACAGTGTCATTCTGCCAAATTCACAGCCAAATTGCAAATATTTGAGCAAATTGGTGGATCTCAGATTTTTGATTACAAAATTTGATCGTCATCGTCGAGATGATGCACTCGCCGATCGCCCACGAGAAATGTTGCGTTTGTGTTCCAAATAATCAACGAGCACATAGTCACCAAGGGTTTCAGGAGATGTGAAAAACGCACGCCCACCGTTGATTTTGGTCAATTGCTCAATGAAATGTCGCAATCCATTGTCGGCATCCAACATAAACGTGTTGATCCGAATTGCTTCTTTTGTGCATCGCAATGCCTCACGAAGAGTGATTTCTACCGTCTCTCGCACCGGTGGATAATTAAAAAATATCTCGCCAGATGACATCACGTGTGCAGTTGGCTCACCATCGGTAATCATGATGATCTGTTTGTTGCCTGTCTGGCGTGCAAGTAATTTGCGCGCCAAGGTGAATGCGTGATGCATGTTTGTGCCATACGAGAAGTCCCAACTGACCTCCGGAATGCGCTCGGCGGCTAGCTCGCGGGCCGTTGCACCAAACCCAACAACACCCAAGTAATCCCTTGGAAATTGCGATGAAATCAGGTGATGGAGAGCCATTGCCACCTTTTTGGCAGGCAAAAAATTGTCGCGCATTGGCATCGACAACGAAAGGTCGAGTAGCAACACTGTTGACGATCTCGTTGAATGCTCCATTCGTTCAATTTCAAAATCATCTTGCGAAAGTTTGATCGGCAACCCTGGTCCACCGCGTCGCAATGCACTGCGCAGGGTGCTGTGAAGATCGAGTCGAAACGAGTCACCAAACTCGTACGGTTTCGTGTCGTTGGCTCGTTCGTGGCCTGTGCCGATCTTGTCGATTTGATGTTGACCGATCATGTCTTTCGCCAAATTGCCAAACAGATCCTGCAAAGCCTTCGCACCAAGTTGTCTGATGCCCCGAGGCGTGAGTTGTAGGCGGCCATCCGACTGATCAATGAGTCCCGCATCCTTCATCATCTGGGTTAATTGCGAGAGTTTCTCGAGTGACTTTGCGGAGTCCTCTCCGAGCAATTCGCGCACCCTGTCTAAATCGGCTTCAGCCAAAGCAGCAGGATTTACCGCGTTTTTCATGAGGTTTTCTAGTTGGTCCAGTTCGGAAAGTTCCTGCATCGACTGCATTGCCTCGGCGAAACCAAGTGGGTCTTGACCAGAAAAATCGTAACTTTTTTGCCATCCGGCCTGCGGAAACATCGATTGCAGATTCTTCGACAGCTGATCCATCTGCCATCGCAGATCCATGTCTTCGAGAAGTTGCTCGGAGAGCTGTTGCAACTGTGCTCGTTGCTCGGGCGTCATCGAATTGAGCATTGCTTGTGCTGCAGCCATGCGTTGCGCCATGATCTCAAGTAGTTCGTCGAGCGTTTCTGGATTCTCAGGAAAAAAGTCACCAAAGTTTTTCATGAATTCTTCAAACTTCGGATCCTCGCCCAGTTGGCGACGCTCAAGCATTGCGTTGAGTTCGGCCATCATGTCTTTCATTCGCTGCATGTCGGCGGGTGTGAGTTTTTGCATCTCTCCAGACATCTGATCGAGATGCTGTTGCATCAATTGCTCACGAAGCTTTTCGATCAACTGCTCAAAACGCAATTGAGCTTGTTTGGATTGAAAGTCGTAGTGCTGCAGTTCGGCAATCTTGCCCGCCAAGTCTGCTGGCAACATGTCAAGACGGAAATTACGTTCCATCGCAGACTGCTCTGCCATCTCGGCGCGGCGTTGGTCGCCAGAGTTTTTTGCTTCGGTGGTGTAGTTGTCAACCGCATGTCGTTCTTCGTCGACGACATCATTGAGCTCGTCTGCGATTTCGGAATACACGCCACCAAGATCTCCGCGCTCTTGAATCGACTCACGCTTTTCGCGCAGTCGTTCCATCATTTCACGCATTCCCGCAATGCGGTCGCCGTTGATGTCGCGCATGCCATCTTGCATAAGTTTGCGCAACGCGCTATTGACATCGCCGTGGTACAGCAAATCATCGGCCAGTTCGCCCAAGAGCGATTCGGCATCAATGTCGAATCCTCTTTGCGAGCCGTCCCAGCGCGAATATGTGAACTTGGCTGGCATGCCCGAATATTAGTGCTAACCATTGTGGCAAGACATAGGTCACACCCCTAGGCTGAGGCTCAATATGCGCTTCGGAAGAACGTTCATTTTCGTTGACCTCTCAGGGTTCACGAATTACACCGAGAGCTTTGGCGACGGCGCCGCTGCGCAGTTGCTCACCCAGTTTCGCGGGGTTGCTCGAGCCGTTGGTTCGCACCAAGGCGTGCGCATCGACAAATATCTCGGCGATGGACTGATGGCAGTTGCTGTAGGAGCACCGGATGGCATCACTTTTGCAATGGAATTGCAACGCCATGCGATCACGGCTTGTGCACCACTTTCTTTGCGCATTGGCATTGCCACAGGCGACACCATGTTGTTTGAAGGCCAGGACTACATCGGGAACGCGCCAAACTTGGCGGCGCGTTTGTGTGACGCAGCAGTTGACATTGGCACGTTGATACCGGCAGACCAAGCCACAAAGTTGCCAGTTGGCGTGTATTCGGTGCCACACAACCCAGTCAACTTGCCCGGTTTTTCTCAGCCGATTGAAGTTGTATCACTTGCAGGTGAGCCATTGATCGACGGTCGTTACGACATCAACGACTTTTGGACTCGCTCGCCGTTCGTCGGCTAACGCTGAATCTCAAACTCGTTATCAGTTCGTTAACTTCTGACTATTACGTGCGTGAGCGGTATGTTGCGCGCGAACCAGACTCATCTTTGTTGAGGCGCTTCGAAAGGTGTAAACCTTCCAAAACAAATTCGACACCACTTGCAATCTGGGCAACAGACTCGGTCTTGCCAACTGCCGCCACAACAAGTTCGCGAAGTGGTGGAACTTGGTTGAAGAGTTCAACATATTGAGCGGAAGCGATGTCTTCTCCGGTGTGGGCGATCACGCCTCCTTCGAATAAAGCAATAACTTCACCGATTTTTGCCGAGGAAACTCGTTTTTTGAAAACCTGCAACACGGCTGCTTTCACAAAATTTTCAAGGATCTGAGACTCGCGCCCCTCTTCCATGCTTTCAATCTCAATTTTGCCCGAGGTTGAAGCAGCAAGTGCAGCAAGATCGCTTACGCGCGGTGCAACATCGGTTTCCCCAACACGAAGTGCACGGCGCACTGCATTTGCGGCCAGCGTCTCGTAATTACTGACCGACAAACGCACGCTCACACCGCTGCGTTGATTAACTTGCGAACTGGATCGGGCAACATGACTGATTGTCGTGATGATCTCTTCCATAAATTCTGGCCACTGCACATGCACATCGCCGATCGATGATGGTCGCGCTTCTTGTCGCACGATGTCCATCTCGGTCGAGACCTCGAGTGGATAGTGAGTGCGAATTTGGCTGCCAAAACGGTCTTTAAGCGGCGTGATCATGCGGCCACGATTTGTGTAGTCCTCGGGGTTTGCAGAAGCCACGAGCATGACATCGAGTGGCAACCGAATTTTGTAACCACGAATCTGTACGTCGCGCTCTTCGAGCACGTTGAGCAAGCCGACCTGAATTCGCTCGGCCAAGTCGGGCAATTCGTTGATCGCAAAAATGCCGCGATTAGTGCGCGGCACGAGGCCGTAATGAATCGTCAATTCATCTGACAAATAACGACCCTCGGCAACCTTGATCGGGTCAACTTCACCGATCAAGTCTGAGACCGAAGTATCTGGGGTGGCAAGTTTTTCTCCGTATCGATCGCTCGAGTGCACCCACGCAATCGGAGTGTCGTCACCGTGTGTCGCTACCAACTCGCGCGCATGACGTGACACTGCGTTAAACGGATCATCGTTAATCTCGCTGCCTGCGATGATTGGCATCCACTCATCCAACAAACCGGTGAGCGAGCGAATGATGCGCGTCTTTGCCTGACCACGTTCGCCAAGAAAAATGACGTCATGACCCGCGAGCAATGCATTTTCAAGTTGTGGCATCACCGTGTCTTCGTAACCAAGCACACCTTCAAATAACGGAAGGTCTGCTGCAATGCGCTTGACTGCATTGCGCCGTAACTCTTCTTTGACCGGAAATGATTGCCATCCCGATGCACGCAATGTGCCGATGGTGAGGGGAAGATTTGATGGAGGTGTATGCGCATGAGCCATGCGCGGAGGTTACTTGCTGGCCTTCCGCACGCGCACAGTGGACTTCTTTGTCGTGGTAATTACGCCTTTTTTATCAACGATCAGGATTTGGAAGGATGAATTCCCAACCTTGTTTTTGTCGATCTTGATGGCCTGGGCTGCTGCTGCAGGAACTGATTTGATCAGGATTCCGTCGCGATAGATAAATACCATCGACTGAGCAGGTGCAGACACTTTGAACACAATGTTGTTGCCTACGACTTTGCTTGATGACGGCGCTACCACTGCTTGCTCTGCAACTATTGGAATCAAAGAGCCAAGTACTGGGTCGACGATTCGGTTTATTACTGGTGGAACGGTGCTTGACACAACTGCTGGTGCGGTAATCACGGGTTGCAGAACTGTTGATGACGGCATTGTTGATGATGGAACAGTTGGGCGAGCAACTGTCGTTGTCGTTGTCGTAGTCGTAGTCGTTGTCGTAGTCGTTGTCGTTGTCGTTGTCGTTGTCGTTGTCGTTGTCGTAGTCGTTGTCGTTGTCGTTGTCGTAGTCGTCGTCGTCTCGGGTGCCGCGTCACCATCGCCACCGCCATTGTCATCACCGCCACCGCCGCCACCACTGTCATCATTGCCTCCGCCACCCGAGGGAACCGAAGTTGTAGAAGTTGTAGAAGTTGTAGAAGTTGAAGGTACCGAGGCAACCGGAGGTGCGGAACTCAATCGTGAATAGACGAGCAGGTTTGGTGACCCACTTCCAGCATCACTGATAACTCCTTGCGTCGCTGTTCTTGTAATCCATTCAGAAATTTGAGCAACAGAACTATTGGGAGAAATCTCGAGCCCAAGCGCGGCAACACCTGCAACATGCGGTGAGGCCATTGATGTTCCGGAAATAGT